>NZ_CP071634.1:300000-492934 GCF_017357385.1 Rhizobium sp. NZLR1
GGCGGGCAGCATGGATGAGGTTTTGAAGGCGGTGATCGCCGTCGATGGCGCCAAGGTGAGCTTCGGCGCGGTCAGGGCGCTCGACGGCGTCACACTCCGCGTCATGCCGGGCGAATGCGTCGGGCTCGTCGGACATAACGGAGCCGGCAAATCGACGATCGTCAGCGTGATCAACGGCGGCCTCACACCGCACGAAGGAAGTGTGGCAAGCGACGGCGAGCGGCTGGAGCGCTATGGCATCAACGTGGCGCGAGCCCGCGGCGTGCGCTGCGTCTTCCAGGAGCTTTCGCTCTGTCCCAACCTCTCCATCGTCGAGAACACGCGCATCATGCATCGTCATCTCGGCGGTTTCGGCTGGCGCAGGCGCGCCGAAAAAATCATCGAGAAGAGCCTCGATGCCGTCTTTCCCGGCCATGGTATCGACAGCAGCCGGGCCGTGGGCGATCTTTCGATCGCCGAGCGGCAGATGGTCGAGATATCAATGGCCTTTTCCGACGCCGGTGTTGCGCCGCGGCTGGTGATCCTCGACGAACCGACCTCGTCACTCGATGCAAGCCTTGCCCGCCAGATGCTCGATCATGTCCGCCGCTTCATCGCCGCCGGCGGATCGGTCATCTTCATCTCGCATATTCTGCACGAGATCCTCGAAACCTCCGACCGCATCGTCGTCATGAAGGACGGCCGCGTCGTCGCCGAGCGTCCGGCGCAGGGCTTCGACCATCACGGCCTTGTGGAAGCGATGGGCACCGTCGCCAAGGAGGAAACCAAGCAGCGCCCGGGGCGCGAACAATCCACCGCTCCGCTCATTCTGTCCCATCAGACGAAAGGCCTGCCCTTCGCTGCCCGCAAGGGAGAAATCATCGGACTGGCGGGACTGGCCGGCCACGGGCAGACCGAACTGCTGCTTGCCCTGCATGCCGCCCAGTCCGGCAACTGGCTGCCTGAGCGCGATCCGCTCGTCACCTTCGTCGCCGGCGACCGCCGCCTTAACGGCGTCTTCGAACTCTGGAGCATCCTGCGCAACTTCTCCATCGCCTCGCTCGGTGACCTCACCCGGCGCGGCCTGATCCTTTCCGGCGAAGAGGAGATGAAGGGCGCCGACTGGAGGCGGCGGATCGAAATCCGCACGCCCGATATGGCCAATCGCATCCTGTCGCTTTCCGGCGGCAACCAGCAGAAGGTGCTCTTCGCCCGCGCACTTTCAACGCGCGCGCCGATCGTGCTGATGGACGATCCGATGCGCGGCGTCGACGTCGGGACCAAGCAGGAGGTCTACGCCATCATCCGCGACGAAGCGGCGCGTGGCCGCACCTTCATCTGGTACTCGACCGAAATGGACGAAGTGAGCCTCTGTGACCGCGTCTACGTCTTCCGCGAAGGCCGCATCACCGCCGAACTTGCGGGCGACGCGGTCAACGAGAAGAATATCATCGCCGCCTCCTTCGAAGGGCTCGCCGCATGACGTTCCGGCTGTCGTCCGACGCCATGCGTCTTGCCATCCCCGCTCTGTCGCTGACGCTGCTGCTCGCCGCCGTCTTCTGGCTGCAGCCGCGCGCCATGAGCTATGTCGGGCTCAACCTGCTGTTCAATCTGGCTGTGCCCATCGCGCTGGCGACGATCGCCCAGATGCTGGTGATGGCGGTCAACGATCTCGATCTCTCGATGGGCACCTTCGTCAGCTTCGTCGCCTGCGTAACCGCAACCTTTCTGCGGGATGCTCCACTGACCGGCATCCTGATCCTTGCCGGCGCGATCGCCATCTATGCGGGCCTCGGTGTCGTCATCCATTTGCGCAACCTGCCGTCCATTGTCGTCACCCTCGGTATGAGCTTCGTCTGGGGCGGCCTTGCCGTGCTGTTGCTGCCGGCACCCGGCGGTCAGGCGCCGGACTGGGTGCGCTGGCTGATGACCGTCAAACCGCCACTGGTGCCGATGGCGATCGTCGCCAGTATTATCATCGCCGCTGTCGCTCATCTTCTCGTTATGCGCTCCTCGCTTGGCGTGCTGATCCGCGGCATCGGCGGCAACCAGCGCTCGGTCGAGCGCGCCGGCTGGTCGATTGTCGCAGCGCGCGCCAGCGCCTACGGTCTTGCCGGCTTGTTTGCGGTGCTTGCCGGCATCGCCCTCGTCGGCCTGACGACCTCCGCCGATGCCAATATCGCGCTGCGCTACACGTTGCTGTCGATCGCCGGCGTCATCCTCGGCGGCGGCGAGTTCATCGGCGGCCGCGTCTCCCCTGTCGGCGCCGTCATCGGCGCGTTGACCCTGACGCTTGCCGGCTCGTTCCTATCCTTCCTGCGCATCTCGCCGGACTGGCAGATCGGGGCTCAGGGCGCGATCCTGATCATCGTGCTCGCGCTTCGCCTGATGCTGAACCGCTTGGAGAAGCGGGAGAAACGCCGATGACCGCACTCCTCAGCCTTTTCGGCAAACCCTGGATCTGGTCGTGGCTTGCCGCGTTCATCGTCTGGTTCCTGACGATCATGGTGACGCTCGGCGCCAGCACGCTCGGCCTGTCGCAGGCAGCACTCACCTTCGCTGCCTTCTCGGTCATCGTCGGCATCGGCCAGATGTTCGTCATCACTCTCGGTCCCGGCAATATCGATCTCTCGGTTCCCGCCACGATGACGCTTGCCGGCACGGTGGCGCTGAAGCTGATGAATGTCGAAAACGGCATGATCCTGCCCGGCCTTCTCGGTGCCGTCGTCATCGGCCTTGTCGTCGGCCTCGGCAATTATGCGCTGATCAAGGCGCTGCGCATTCCGCCGATCATCGCCACGCTGTCCATGAGCTTCATCGTCCAGTCCGCCGCGATCTGGACGAACCGGGGATTGCGCATCAAGCCTCCGAGCATGCTTGCGGAGTTCACCACCTCGAACACGCTCGGCGTGCCGAATGTGGCGATCGTCGCGCTTGTCATCTCGCTGCTTGCCTGGTTCCTGCTCGAGAAGACGATCTACGGGCGCTGGATCTCGGCGATCGGCCAGAGCATGCCGGCGGCGCGCATGGCCGGCATACCGGTGGACGGCACACGCTTCGTCACCTATCTGTTCTGCGCTGTGCTCGCCGCGGTCGCAGGCTATTTGCTTGCCTGTTTCTCCGGCGGCGCGGCGCTCAATATGGGCTCGGAATATCTGCTGATGTCGATCGCCGTCGTCGTGATCGGCGGCACGGCGGTTGCCGGCGGCGATTCCAACGTGCCGGGTATCTGGGGTGCATCGCTCTTCATGTTCCTGGTCGTCTCGATGCTCAACACTTACGGGGTCGGCGCGGGCATCCGCCTCATCATGACCGGCCTCATCATCATCAGCGTCATCATGCTCGCCGGCGGTCGCCGGGCCGGCATGCGATAAACGGAAAGACCGCCATGGCCGAGGCCAGCATCTACGAAATCCACGACCCGCGCTTCCGGCAGCTGATCGTGACGAGCGCCGCTCTCGACGAACTTTATTCCGGTTGCCGCTGGGCGGAGGGTCCCGTCTGGTTCAACGATGCGAACCAGCTGCTGTGGAGCGACATTCCCAATCAGCGCATGCTGCGATGGACGCCCGAGAGTGGTGTCTCCGTCTACCGGCAACCCTCCAACTTCGCCAACGGCCATACACGCGACCGGCAGGGGCGGCTGATCTCCTGCGAACATGGCGCCCGCCGCGTCACGCGCACCGAGGTCGATGGCTCGATCACCGTGCTCGCCGATCGTTTCGAGGGCGCCAAGCTGAATTCGCCGAACGACGTGGTGGTGAAATCCGACGGCACGATCTGGTTCACCGACCCCACCTACGGCATCATGTCGGACTATGAAGGCTATCGCGCCGTACCGGAGCAGCCGACCCGCAACGTCTACCGGCTCGATCCGGCGACCGGGGGGCTTGCGACTGTCGCCACCGATTTCATCCAGCCGAACGGCCTTGCCTTCTCCCCCGACGAGACGATTCTCTATGTGGCGGATTCAGCCGCAAGCCATGATGAGAGCCTGCCGCGCCATATAAGGGCTTTCGACGTGGTCGACGGCCTCAGGCTTCAAAACGGCCGCGTCTTCTGCCTGATCGACAGCGGCATTCCGGACGGCATCCGCACCGATGTGAACGGAAACCTCTGGTCGAGTGCCGGTGATGGCGTGCATTGCTTCGATCCGATGGGAAAACTGATCGGCAAGATCCGCGTGCCGCAAACCGTCGCCAACCTCACCTTCGGCGGGCCGAGGCGCAACCGGCTGTTTATTGCGGCGACGCGTTCGGTGTATTCGGTCTATGTCGCACTCAGCGGTGCTCAGATGCCGTAAGAGCGATCGTCAGTGCTTGACGTTCCCATCGCCTCGAACCCTCCCCCGACTTGGCTTTGGTCTTCGCCGTTTGGCGGCGGTCGGCTGACAGCGAGCGGCCATTGCGGCGGACGTAGCGTTTGTCGGTGGCGGTATCGATGAGTTCGCGCTTGGTCATGTCGTTCATCCCTGTGGTTGCCGTCTCGTTAAAGTGCGTCGCGATCTTTCAGATTCGCTCCTCGCGCGTTAGCTCTTTGCTTTTGCGCATGTCGTTGCCGCAAAACCGCTGCACGCTTTTGCGCGACATGCTTTAGAACGCACGCCACGGCAAAAAGGCGCATGGAATCAAAAGCATCTCGCGACTCGCAAAACGAGAAACTTAGGCGTGTTAAGTGCTTGAATTTAGATTCGTTTTGACTCGGAACAAATGGCGGGGTCAGCCGTTGACTCGCGTTGGTTGCGTGAGGGAGTCGGGTCGATGGTTGCGCCGCGAGCGAATTGGAAGGGCTATATCAAGTTCGGAGAAGTCGCGTTTCCCGTTGCGCTCTACACGGCGGCATCCTCTTCCGAACGGATCGCCTTCAATACCTTGAATCGAAAGACCGGCAATCGTGTCCGGCGCGAGTTCGTCGATAGCGAAACCGGCGATGCCGTCGAGCGCGACGATCAGGTCAAAGGCTTCGAGATTGAGGATGGGCGATACGTCGTCCTCGAACCCGATGAAGTCGCGGCCGCAATTCCAAACAGCGACAAGACGCTGAAGGTCGAAGCGTTCATTCCCATTGACGAGGTCGACGACGTCTATTTCGACAAGCCTTATTATCTTGCTCCTGACAAGATGGGCAGCGATGCCTACAAGCTGCTGCGCGACGGCATGACGAAAGCCAAGGTCGCCGCAATTGCCCGCACGGTTCTGTTCAGGCGCCTGCGCACCGTTCTCATTCGGCCGCATGGCAGCGGCCTCATTGGCTCCACCTTGAACTACGACTATGAGGTCCGCTCGTCGGAAAAGGCTTTCGAGGAGATGCCGGATCTGAAGATCGAGGGCGAGATGCTGGAGCTTGCCAAACACATCATCAACACGAAAAAAGGCCAGTTCGATCCCAAGCAGTTCGAAGACCGGTATGAAAAGGCGGTGGCGGAGCTGGTGAAGGCCAAGATAGAGGGCCGGACTCTGCCGAAGAAAAAGGCGGTCGCCGCGTCCAAGCCGAGCGATCTTCTGCAGGCGCTGCGTGAAAGTGCGGGAATGTCCGCGCCTGCCAAGACCAAACGCACCGCGGCCAACGCCAATGCCGGCAAGAGCAGGCAAAAAGCCACTCGAGCGTCCGGATCCAAGGGCCGCAGCACCGGCGCCCACCAGCGCCGTGCCGGCTGATCGAGGAGGAAGTGATAGTGCCCCGCCCCCACTGGAAAGGCTATCTGAAGCTGTCGCTGGTGACCTGCCCCGTCCAGATGACGCCGGCCACGTCGGAAAACGAAAAGGTACGCTTCCACACTTTGAACCGGGAAACCCGGAACCGCGTCGTGAGCCACTATGTCGATTCCGTCACCGGCAAGGAGGTCAAGGAGGAGGACGAGGTCAAGGGCTATCAGCGCGATGAGAACGAGTATGTGATCCTCGAAGACGAGGAACTGGAAAACGTCGCGCTGGATAGTACCAAGACCATCGACATCGAGGTCTTCGCACCGCGCGACGGTGTCGAATGGATCTGGCTCGATACGCCCTATTACCTCTCTCCGGACGACCCGGTCGGTGAGGAGGCGTTCACGGTTATCCGCGACGCCATGGCAGCCGAGAATATGGTCGGTATTTCCAGGCTGGTGATCTCGAGGCGGGAACGCGCCGTCATGCTCGAGCCACGCGGCAAGGGTATCGTGCTCTGGACGCTGCGTTACGGTGACGAGGTTCGCGACGCCAAGACCTATTTCGAGACGGTTGACGATGACGCAGCCGACAGCGAGATGATGCCGCTGGTTCAACAGCTGATCAAAAAGCAGACGCAGCACTGGAGCCCGAAAATGGTCTCCGATCCGGTTCAGGACAAGCTTCTCGATATCATCGATGCGAAGCGGAAGCAGATGAAAAAGCCGGGCAAGGCGAAGCCCAAGGCGAGCGAAAGGGAAGAGCCGGCGCCGAGCAACGTCATTAACATCATGGATGCGCTTCGCAAGTCGGTCGAAGCGGAAAACCGGTCCGGGAAGGGCAAACATCCATCATGACGCGTTCGCGCCGCCCCTCATTACCATTTCTCAACGAGTCCAACACAACGCTGCAGTCTCGTCCGATCCGCAAGCGCGATCCCGACCAGCCAGGCCTGCCCTTCGATCCAATGCCGGCGAGGATCGAGCCCTGCCTTGCGCTGCTGAAACCCACCGTGCCGCTGGGTTCGGATTGGCTCTACGAGGCGAAGTGGGATGGCTACCGGCTGGCGATCCATATCGAGCCGAAGAGCGTTCGTGTCATTACGCGTGGTGGCCATGACTGGACCGACCGCTTTCCCACCATCGCCGCGGCGGCCAAAGAACTGGGTGTGGCCACCGCCATACTGGACGGGGAAGCGGTGGTTATGGACGAGCACGGCCGATCGGATTTCGGCGCATTGCAACGTTCGCTCGGCGGTCGAGGCGGCAAGCGGGTCTCGTCCGAGTCGATGCTCTACGCCTTCGACCTTTTGTATCTTGACGGACATGACCTGACCGGCACCGAACTCGCCGTGCGTCGGCACCTTCTTGAAGACCTGATACCAGAAGGCGGCAATGGGCAGATCCGCTTTTCCGAAGAGATAGACCAGCCGGCCGAAGACCTCCTCGAGCATGCCTGCCATCATCGGCTGGAGGGCATCATCGCCAAGCATCGCGACCGGCCCTACCGCAGTGGCCGAACAGGCGACTGGCTGAAGATCAAATGCGTTGAGAGCGAGAGCTTCATGATCGTCGGTTACGAACAGTCGGCATCCGCGCGCGGCGGCATCGGCAGCCTGCTGCTCGCCGGCAAGAAGGGTTTTGACTGGATTTCCGTGGGGTCGGTCGGAACCGGTTTTAGCACTAGCGATGCCGAGCACCTGAAAAAGACGCTCGACCGATTGAAGACGACCCGGCCGGTCGTTCCCCTGAAGGGCAAGCGCTACGTCTTCGTGCAGCCGACACTGATCGCCGAGATCGAGTTTCGCGGTTGGACCGATGACGGCAGTCTCCGCCACGCTTCGTATAAAGGGCTGCGCGAGGTTCAGGACAACGCGGCCGTGTTCGATATGACCGGCTTCGGCAGTTGAGGATCACGATCGCCTGTGGTCCCCTTGGGAAGCTCCAAATCCGAAGCGGCAGCAGCCTCAGACGTCGTCCTGAAGGTAGCGCTCCGCGAGCCTTGCCCACATTGCCGCGCCAACCGTCAGGCTGGCATCGGCGAAGTCGTATTTGGTGCTATGCAGCATGGCGGAATTCATGCCATTGCCGAGACGCAGGAAGCTGCCCGGCTTGTGCTCGAGAAAGTGTGAAAAATCCTCGCTGCCGGGAATGAGCGGGCAAGTCGCGACCCTGTCTTCGCCGATCAGTTCAACGGCTACGATCCGGGCAAAATCCGTCTCAACAGGCGAATTGACGACGACAGGATTACCGCGATCGTAGTCGATCTCGATGGAAGCATCGTGACCTTCGGCCACTGAGCGGGCTAGCTTGGTGATGCGCTGCTGCAGAAGATCGCGGATGCGCGGCTCGAAAGAGCGCACGCTCAATGCGAGCTTGGCATATTCCGGAATGACGTTGACCGCATCGCCGGCATGGATCGTGCCGACGGTAACGACCGCCGTCTGGGTCGGATCGAGGTTGCGCGAGATGATCGTCTGCAGCGAGACGACGAGGTTGCATGCCACGACCACGGGATCGATGGTCAGGTGCGGGCGCGAGGCATGGCCGCCTTTGCCCTTGATGGTGATATTGACGGTATCCGAGGCCGCCATCATCGGGCCTGATCGCAGCAGCAGGGTGCCTTCGGGAGCGCCGGGGTGGTTGTGCAGACCAAAGATTGCGTCGAACGGAAACCGCTCGAACAGGCCGTCGGCGATCATCGCCTGGGCGCCGCTATTCTTGCCCGCCTCTTCCGCCGGTTGGAAGATCAGTGTCACCGTGCCGCTGAAGCGGCGGGTGCGGGCGAGATATTCGGCTGCGCCGAGCAAGACGGTCGTGTGGCCGTCATGGCCGCAGGCATGCATCTTACCGGGAGTGTTGCTGGCATAGGAAAGCCCCGTTGCCTCGACGATCGGCAGAGCATCCATATCGGCGCGGATGGCGATACTCTTGTCACCCTTGCCTGCGCTGAGCCGCGCGACAACGCCATGGCCCCCGACATTGCGGGTCACGTCATAACCCCAGCCTTCCAGCTTTTCGGCGACATAACGTGCCGTTTCCGCTTCTTCGAAAGAGAGTTCCGGACGAGCATGCAGATACTGGCGGGTCGCCTTCAGCTCCGCCTCCATAGCTTCGAAATCGGAAACGCGGGCATAGGCATTATCGAGCGTGGGCATGAACACATCCAGTCGTGATCGAAAAGAACCATTGCTCCGGCCTGCGGGTCGAAGCAGCTGAGTGGTGCCAGTCAGAGAAATCGGGCGAGAAAGGCCTGGGTGCGAGGATGTTGCGGATTTCCGATGACATCCTCAGGCTTGCCCATCTCAACGACATTGCCGTCGTCCATGAACACGACCCGATCGGCCGCCTCACGGGCAAAACCGATCTCGTGGGTCACGACGATCATCGTTAGGCCCTGTTTGGCGAGATCGCGCATGGTGGCAAGCACTTCGCCGACCAGCTCCGGGTCGAGCGCAGAGGTGGGCTCATCGAACAGCATCAGCTTCGGCTTGATCGCCAGGGCGCGGGCGATGGCGACGCGCTGCTGCTGACCGCCGGAGAGCTGGCGAGGATAGCTGGCCGCCTTTTCCGACAGACCGACCCGCTCCAAAAGCCGCAGGGCATTCTCCGTCGCAGCCTTGCGACTTTCTCCGTGCACGCCGACTGGGGCCTCGGTGATGTTCTGCAGCACCGTCATATGCGGATAGAGATTGAACTGCTGGAACACCATGCCGATCTTGCGCCGCTGGCGGGCGATCCCGTTGCTGGACAGCTTTTCCAGCCGGTCCTTGCGGATGCGATAGCCGATCTGTTCGCCATCGACTTCGATGAACCCCTGATTGATCGCTTCGAGATGGTTGATGCAGCGCAGGAAGGTCGATTTTCCCGATCCGGACGGGCCGAGCACCACGACGACTTCACCCGGCATGACGTCGAGGTCGATCCCCTTCAGCACGTCGAGCTGGTCGAAGGACTTGTGGACGTTGCGGGCCCTGACGAGAGGCTTTGTGGTTGCGGCGGCGGTCAATGGCTTGCCTCCTCGACACGGGTCTCGGATTTGGCGGCTGCGGTATTGCTGCGCCGTTCGCTGCGGCCGTAATAGGCCTCGATATAACTCTGGCCGAGATTGAGGATCGAGGTGATGAAGAGGTACCAGAGGACCGCGACAAGCAGCATCGGCACGATCTCGAACGTACGGTTGTAGATCGACTGGACGGAATAGAGCAGATCGGCCATGGCGATGACGCTGACGAGCGACGTCGCTTTGATCATGCTGATCAGCTGGTTGCCCGTCGGCGGCACGATCGAGCGCATCGCCTGCGGAATGATGATCCGCCACAGCGCCCTGCCCTTGGTCATGCCGAAGGCTTCCGCCGTCTCGAACTGGCCGCGATCGACGGAGAGAAGGCCGCCGCGAATGATCTCGGCCATGTAGGCCGCTTCGTTCAGAGCCAAGCCGCCGATCGCCGCCGTCATTGGCGTGATCACCGAATTGGTCTCCCAGCTCGCCAGCGTCGGGCCGAACGGAATGGCGATCGAAAGTTCGGGAAAAAGGGTCGAGAGATTGTACCAGAGGATCAGCTGTACCAAGAGCGGCGTGCCGCGAAAGAACCAGATGAACAGCGATGCCAGCGACCTTGCGAGCCGGTCATTCGACAGCCGGGCGATCGCCAGGCCGAGGCCGAGAACGATGCCGATGGCCATCGCGACCACGGTGAGGCCCAGGCTGACGTAAAGGCCTTTGATGACTGTCGGATCGAAGAAATAGGCCGCGACAACAGGCCAGCCGAAATTCTCGTTGTGGGCGACGATCCACAGGAAGTTCGCGGCAACGAGGAGCACGACCACCCACAGGACGAGCCGGCCGGTTCGAAAGGGCTTATGGGCGTTGGCGACATCCCGAAAATCCGCACCGCCCGAAGGCGGTGTGGCAGTCGTGCGGTCATTGCTCATTTCGGCAGGGCTCCACCAAGATTGAGGCCGGGCTGCTTGATCATGTTGTTCTCAAGACCCCACTTTTTCATGATGGCGGCATAGGCGCCGTTATCCATCAACGACTTGATCGCGTCGAGCAGAACGGGGCCGAGCGGCGAGCCTTTCGGCACGACGGCGCCCTGATAGAGATCGTCGAACCCATTCTTCTGGCCGACGCCGCTCAGTTCCAGCTGGCCGTTTGCCTGAGACACGAAATAGGTCAGCGGCGCCTGCGAGGAGAAGAAGGCATCGGCGCGTTTGGAGCGGACCGCCAGGATCGAGCTCGGCTGGTCGGTGTAGGACTGCACTTCAAGCGCGGGCTTGCCGTCCGTCTTGCACTTTTCGACCTGAGCCTGGATCACCTTTTCGGCGGAGCCGCCGGCCATGACAGCAATGCGATTGCCGCAGGCGCTGTCGAGTGAACCGATGGCCTTCGGATTGCCCTTCTGGACGGAAAAGACCACGTATTCCTGAACCCAGTCGACGAAATCATTGGCCTCTTCGCGGGTCTTGAAGTCACCGATCGGGCCAAAGGCGAACTGGTATCGGCCGGAGTTGATGCCGGCGAGCAACGCGGTCAATCCGCTAACGGTTTCGTGCTCGATCTTGACGCCGAGCATCTGGCCGATCGCATCGGTAAGATCGGCGCTGGCGCCGGTCAGTTCCGTGCCGGTGACGATCTCATAAGGGGGAAATGAACCATTATTGACGGAGATCATCTTGCCGTCTGTGCGGATCTTCTCCGGCAAGCGGGCGCGAAGCGCGTCGTTGACGGTCTGTTTCGGAACGGCGGCTTCCTGGGCGAATACCGACGTCGTCATCATCAGGCCCAACAGGGCGGCGGAAGCGATCAGTTTCGAATGCATGTCATTCCCCTTTTTGGTCTTGCGAAAATGGTGGCTCAACGATGAGGCCTGCGAGGAGTTTCACCGGGCTTTGGCGTGCCACGGAAACAGGTCGGCGGGTGTCAAAAGGCGCGGCATGATCTTCTGTTCGTAAAGTTCCTCGGCGAAGCCGGCGATCATTGCCTCGTTCTCGGCAAGCCCGCTGACGTTCCAGGTCGGCGGCAGGTCGGCTGCGCAGCGGCGCAATTCGTCGATCATCCACGGCGTGGTGTCGGCGTATTTCTCGCGCTTCTCCAGCCAGATACGCTGGGATTCGTCGATCAGCTCGCTGAGTTCATCCATGATCCAGGGATGCTCCATGACGATTTCCGCCTTGAAGCCGATCAGGTGCATGCCCGGAATATAGCCGACCGCGTGGAAGTAAGCGACTTCAGCGGAGCGGAAATCATCCAGCACCTGACGCAGCGGCGAACCCTGATCGAAAAAGCCCTTCGGCATGAAAGGCGTGAAAACGGCGTCCAGCCGACCATCCAACAACAGATCGACCATAGGGCGTTCGCCGGGAGCAGCTTCGATACGGCCGGACCGTCCAAAGCCATCGAGCCGGTCGACGATCGGATGAGCCTCCGTCAGGCGCCCGGCATACCATGTGGCGTCCTCGACACCGACGCCTTCGCGGCGCAACGCAGCGCGGGTCCAGGTGTTTCCGGAATCGCGCCAACCGGTCACGCCGATATTCTTGCCGCCCAGATCGGACAGCTTGCGGATCGGACTGCCCTTGGCAGTGATGATGCAGCGATGGCGGAAGCCGCGCATGATGAAGTTCGGAATGCCGACGACCCGAGCATCGCCATCAAGCCGCATCTGCGAATAGCGGCTGAAGGACATTTCTGCGGCATCATGAGCCTCGTCATCGGCGAGACTGGAGACCAGCGTGCCCACACGATCCACTTTGATTTCGAGACGGGAAGACCTGACATCACCGAGCACCAGCGGTGTCATGTAATCCCAGTCTCTGAGGGCGATGCGAAGCGTTACAGGCATGCGAAGAACTCACGAAATTGCTCGACGAAGGGCAAATTAAATGTTCAAATTGATGAGTACAAATGTTATTACGTTATTGAACATTTAAAGTGAGAACAAAATGGGTGACGCGGTCGAAGCCTCCTGGTTTGCCGAAAAAATAACCGACCGCAGCATCCGCGGGATCGCTCTCGAAACGAGTGCACTGATCCGTGCCGGCGCCTTGCCCGTCGGCACGCGTCTGCCGGCGATCCGCGATATCGCCTATGAATTGCGCATCAGCCCGGCAACGATCTCGGAAGCCTGGAGTGAATTGCGGCGCCAGAAGATCATCAGCGGCCGGGGGCGCAACGGTACCTGGGTCAGCGGCGACCGCTTTGTCGCCAAGCCGGAGCGTCTTGCGAGTTCGGGAAATTATGCGGCGGGTGTACTCGACCTTACCTCTGCCGGGCCGGATGCAGCGCTTCTTCCCGGTCTGGCCAAAGCAATGGCCCATGGCGCGTCAGCCGCCGACCTCAACAGCTATGAGCGCAGCCGTATCGTGCCGGAGCTGAAGGATGCCATTTCGGAGCGATGGCCCTATGAGGCGGAGGCGTTTCTTGCCACCAATGGCGGCTACAATGCCGTCTATACGGTGTTGCATGCGCTGGTCTCTCCGGGTTCGTCGGTGGCGATCGAACATCCGACCGCGATGCGGCTGCTCGATATCCTGGAAGATCTCGGCGTCAGGATCATTCCCGTCGCCTGCGACAACGACGGTCCCTTGCCGGATTTGCTTCGCGATGCATTGCGACAGCGCCCGGCAGCCTTCCTGTTTCAGCCGCGGCTGCATTCCGTGACAGGGGTTACCGTCAGTGCATCCCGCCTCGACCAGCTCGGAGCCGTGCTGGAGGACAGCGATACGCTGATTATCGAGGACGACGGCGTCGGCGACGTGTCGGCAGCACCTCCGCATTCCCTGGGTGGTCGATTTGCGGAACGGACGATCCATATCCTGTCACACTCGAAAAGCCTCGGACCGGATCTGCGTCTCGCCGTCTTGTCGAGTTCTGCGCCTATCGTCGACCAGATCCAGTCCTACCGCTCCTTCAGCGCCGGCTGGACCAGCCGCATCCTGCAAGGGGCCGCCGCCTGGCTATTGCGCGATCCGGCAAGCTGGCGGCTCATCGCCGAGGCGCGCGACCGCTATCAGCAGAGGCGCGACGCTCTTGCCGATGCGCTCCGCGAGCGGGGAATACCGATACCCGCAGGCCAGGGCCTGTGCCTCTGGGTGCCCGTTGTGTCCGAACCATTCGCAATGGTGACGCTCGCCGCACGCAATATCGCCGTCAATCCGGGCAGCAAGTTCTCCGTCCTGCCAAGCAGCCATATTCGTGTCGCGACCAGCACGCTCAGCGATCGCTGCGAGGAAGTCGCCGATGCCATCGCTCTGGCCCATGCACCATGAAGGGCCGGGACTAAACACCTAGAGCCTTTCCTGGTTAGATTAAAGCATTCTGTTGGCTCAAACGGAGTCGGATGGTCGACCGGCCGGCGCGCGTCGTAGCCAAGCGCTACGGCTAGTGGACCATTCCGCCTGGTTTCGTCCTGTTGGAAAATTGGTGGACGAGCATGATACCCTGCTCCAGGAGCAATTCGGCCGCCCGCAGATCGCGGGGCGCAAGCTTCCCCGATAGTCCCCGGATCGTATTGGCGATGCAGATGGAGTTGGCGACGAAGCGGGCGTCGCCCTCCCCTCCTGCCTCCTCAGCGGTTGCCTCAAGGGCGTCGGCGACGGTGTCGAGCAGGCTCGACCGTTCGACAAGCGTCATGTCGTTCAGGGTTTTCGAAATCTCGTTCATGATTGTCTCCTCGCGCGTGCCCAAGCCGGGTCGGAGCGCCGATTTTCTCGATTTGAGTCAGAGGGCTTTGACTGTCAGATGGAGATGGACGTCTGTAGAAACAACTCATAGCTGCTGCGCGCTTCACGCATGCGTGCGGCGAGCGGGGTGGCTCAATTCATCATTTCCCACCGATCATTCCTGATGCTTCAGGAGGTCGGCAAGCATCGGGCGCTGGCCTTTCAAAAGCTTTGTTCCCGCGTCGCCTAGGGAAAACCAACCCGCGCGGTCAACCTCCGGAAAGCTCTTTAGCTGGCCCGATTTCGGGGGCCATTCTATTTGAAATTCAGAGCTCCGTATGGCGTTCACGTCCAATGCCGGATTGGCTTCGATCGCCCACGCGACGACGATCTTGCCGCCAGGCTGCCGGTATTCGCCCAGCGGTGTGACTATGCCGTCGACTGCAACACCCAGTTCTTCGGCAGTCTCCCTCATTGCCGCCGCCAGTTCATCCTCTTCCGGCTCGACCAATCCCTTCGGGATCGACCAGGCAGACTCGTCTTTCCCAGCCCAGAAGGGACCGCCGGGATGGACGAGGAGAACTTCGAGGTCATTGGACACGCGCCGATAAATCAGAAGTCCGGCGCTGCGGATTGCCATCGCGTTGTGCCCTTCCTGCTTTCATCACGAGGCCAGACATTCCTCGCAGATGCCGCAGCCGTCGTCGTCCATCCATCGACACCGGCGTTTACAGCAAAGGCAAATACGGCCATCGGACTGGTCTTTTGTGTCTTCCGGAGGAATGATCTCGATCGTCGTATCGAATTGAGTGTCAGCCACAAGTTCCACCATCTCGTCGCTCCATCAGTCTATTGGACATGAGATAGGAGCGACTCCCGATGTCGGCAAGTTCTCGACCAGCGGCGCAATGAAAGTTGCGCGCTTTCACCTTGAGGGCGTCCCGTGCCGCCGGAACCTGGCGATATCAGTTGCTTGCTGGAATACGGGCGATGACCTTTATCTCGAAGTCGAAGCCGGCGAGCCAGTTGACGCCGAGTGCGGTCCAATTCGGATAGGGCGGCTTGCTGAAAATCTGTTGTTTGACGGCCATGATGGTTGCGAACTGGTTTTCAGGATCCGTGTGGAAGGTGGTGACATCGACGATATCATCGACCGTGCAGCCGGCTGCGCTGAGCGTGGCCTTCAGGTTTTCAAAGGCCAGCCGGACCTGGCGTTCGAAATCGGGTTCGGCTGTTCCATCCGAACGGCTGCCGACCTGTCCGGACACGAACAGCAGATCACCGGATCGGATCGCGGCGGAATAGCCGTGCTGCTCGTAAAGAGCGTGTCGGTCGGCAGGAAAGATTGCTTCGCGTTGGGTCATTATGATCTCTCTTTCTTGTTGGCAGCGACCGATCAGCGCGGCATAGCGCTTCACAAGCTCGCTCATTATTTGATATACGGAACGTATGCGTGCTATCGACATACGCGGCGTATGTCAAGTTAATATACGCTACGTATATGAATTTGAGAGGGTCAATGGCGAAAACACGCGGCGAAACGATGCAGGAAAACCGCGCCAAGTTGATCGCGGCAGCGCGAAAGGCTTTTGCGGAAAAGGGGTACTCCGCCGCATCGATGGACGAGCTGACCGCTGACGCCGGTCTGACACGGGGCGCGCTTTACCACAATTTTGGAGACAAGCGCGGGCTGCTGGCAGCGGTTGTCGATCAGATCGACATGGAAATGGCGGCGCGCGCCAAAGAGATCGGGGCTCTGGCGGGTAACGATTGGCGGGGCCTGCTCGCCGAGGGTGCGGCCTATATCCAGATGGCGCTCAATCCGGAAGTCCAACGCATCGTTCTGCTCGACGGACCTGCGGTGTTAGGCGATCCCTCGCAGTGGCCAAGCCAGAACACCTGTCTGCAGGTGACCAAGAGCACCGTCGAGCGCCTGATCGCACAGGGCGTCCTCAAGCCGCTTGACGCAGAGGCAACGGCCCGGTTGCTGAGCGGCGCGGCTCTCAATGCTGCTCTCTGGATTGCCGCCAGCGAAAATCCGCAAAACGTGCTGCCGAAAGCGGTCGACGCCTTTCATGCCTTGGCGGCAGGTCTGCTTTTGCAGCGTTTGTGATCGTTCGCTGCAGGTCAGCGTGCAAGGCTGCCGGCGGCGGCGATGATCTCCGCCGCGGTCGGGAAGATGGAGAGGCTGTTCGGTCCGTCGAGCGCCTCGATTCGTGCCCAGCCGACGGTGCCGTTCGCATTGACCATGAAGTGCCCGACGAGTTGGGTAGCGTGATTCGCGAAGATCGCATGATCGGCTTCCGTAAGCTCGAAGCGGTCCTTGGCGTTGAGTATGGTGTTGGCTTCCATCGGATGCCGCGGTTCCGGCAGTTCGCCGGTAGGGTTGATGCGTGCCGCCTGGAACTGCGCCATCGTCGCGCTATAGGGCCATTCGGGCTGCTCGCCACTCCCATCGGGCAGGAACCCGGCATGCGGCACACCGTAGGCCCGATGCGTGCGGCAGTCCGGGTCACATAGAAGCGTTACCGGCGTCGGCCGGTGGCGGAAATACAGGCGGGCACGTTCCACCGGCGTGTTGATAACGGCCACGGTCTCCACCCCGGCGGCACGCAGGGTCGGCTCTACGCCGGCAAGCTGTTCCAGCTGACGCCGGCAGAACGGGCAGTGGAGCCCGCGAAAGAAGCCGATCAGGAACGGGCGACCGCTCAAGTCGGCGAAAGAGACTGTTCCGTCGAAGTTGGCCGTGGCTAGTGCAAACCCGGGCGCGGCTTCTCCAGGTTGCAGCGGGCGTTTCTGGTCTCCCATGGAATAATTCCTTTATCGTATCGTCCAGATGGATGACCGACATTTAACTATACCACGTGTCGCAAGAAGGCCCAGTGCTCGACATTGAGACCGCCGAATGTGGTTCGGCATCCCATTTGCCGCTGTCACTCCTTCACCGCCCCGGTCATCGAGGACACGTAATAATCCACGAAGAACGAGTAGAGGATGACCACCGGGAGTGAGCCGAACAGGGCTCCCGCCATCAGCGCCCCCCATTCGAAGACATCGCCGCGCACCAGTTCGGTCAGCACGCCGACGGGAATAGTTTTATTCTCCGAGGACTGAATGAACGTAAGAGCATAGATGAATTCGTTCCAGGACAGTGTGAAGGCGAAGATCCCGGCCGAAATCAGCCCCGGCACGGCGAGCGGCAGGATGATCTTGGTGAGAATCTGCCACCGGTTGGCGCCGTCCACGAGCGCGCTTTCCTCCAGCTCGAACGGGATCGAGCGGAAATAACCCATCAGCAGCCAGGTGCAGAAGGGAATGAGGAAGGTCGGATAGGTGAAGATCAGCGCCAGCCGGGAGTCGTAGATCCCGAGCTTGAAGACGATGAAGGCAAGCGGGATGAAGAGGATCGAGGGCGGCACGAGATAGGCGAGGAAGATCACCAGGCCGACCGAACGCGAACCGGTGAAGCGGACGCGCTCGATGGCATAGGCGCCCAAGACCGAAGCCACAAGCGAGAGAAAGGTGGAGCAGACCGCCACCAGCATCGTGTTCCACAGCCAGCCCGGATAGGATGTCTCGAGGAACAGGTATTTGATGTGCGCAAGCGTCGGTCCCACCACCCAGAACGGGCTGTAATTGTTGTAGTCGGTCAGCTGGTCGTTGGGTTTCACCGCGGTGACCGCCATCCAGTAGAACGGGAAGAGCAGGACGAAGACGAAGACGGCCATCGGCAGGTAGAGCATCACGATCCGCCGCGGCAGGCGGTTCAGATAGCTCATGCCTTCGGCGTTGTCGGTCACGACCTGATCGGCGGTGTTTGAATTTGTCGACATCGTCACTCTCCTAAACCTTGGCCTTAATCCTGGCCGCCCTGCTGCCATTTGCGCCGTTGCAGGCCGAAGAAGCTGAACATGATCGCGCCGAGCAGGAAGGGCACCATTGCAACCGCGATCGCCGCACCCTCGCCAAGCTGGCCGCCGGGAATGCCGCGCTGGAACGAGAGTGTCGCCATCAGATGCGTCGCGTTGACAGGGCCGCCCTTGGTCAACACGTAGATCAGCTGGAAATCGGTGAAGGTGAAAAGCACCGAGAAGGTCATCACGACGGCGATGATCGGCGTCAGCATCGGCAGCGTCACATAGCGGAAACGCTGCCAACTCGTGGCGCCGTCGAGGGAGGCTGCCTCCTGCAGCGAGGCTGGGATCGTCTGCAGCCCGGCAAGCAGCGAGATCGCCACGAAGGGAATGCCGCGCCAGACATTGGCGACGATGACGGATATGCGCGCATTGATCGGGTCGCCGAGGAAGTTGATCGGTCCGCTGATCAGCCCCAGCTTCATCAGCGACCAGGAGATGATCGAGAACTGCGCATCGTAGATCCACCAGAAGGCCAGCGCCGACAGCACCGTCGGCACCACCCAAGGAAGCAGGACTATGGCCCGGAAAAAGGATTTGTAGGGCAGGTGCTGGTTGAGCAGCATCGCCAGCCAGAGGCCGAGCGCGAATTTCAGCACCGAGGCGACGGAGGTATAGAGGATGGTGTTGAAGACCGACAGCCAGAAGACCGAGTCGTCCATCAGGAACTGGTAGTTTTCCAGCCCGATGAAGACGCCGTCGCGGCCGATCCTGGTATCGGTGAAGCCGAGCCAGACGCCGAGCCCCAGCGGGTAGGTAAGAAAGCAGACAAGGAACACTGCCGCCGGCAGCATGAACAGGAAGCCGAGCACATTGTTGTTCTGCAGGAGCGAAGAGACCGGCCCACGTCTATCCCTCGAATTTGCCATCGACATTGCTTATCTCCAGATCGCGTTTGAACTCCCGGAGGAGGCTGCGGCATGCCGAAGGCCGGCACCCCGCTTGCTTTAGGAATAGTCAGAGCATGATGGCATCATGCTCCGACGCGCGGGTCAGACGCGATAGTAGCGGTTTGCCCGGCGTTCAGCTTCCTTCATCGCATCTTCCGGCGACATCTGACCGGTGACGGCGGCGGCATACATGTCGACCAGAACATAGTCGGCCATGGTCGCTGCTGAGGCATAGCCGAGCGGGCCGGCATAGCCGTTCGGGCGCAGCTTCTCCGAGGCGCGCGCATAGGGCGCGTGCACCGGATCGGCGGTCCAGATCGGGTTCTTGGCGAAGGCCTTGAGCGGCTGGCAGCAATAGGCGCTGGAGCCCTGGATCCAGGCATTCATCTGATCGGCTTCCATCATGAACTTGATGTAGGCCTTGGCCGCTTCTGAATATTTGGTGTGCTTGAAGAGAAGCAGCGAGCTCGTCTGGCAAAGTTCGACGCTCTTGCCGACAGGTCCGATCGGGAAGTTCGTCGTGCGGATGTCCTTGGCGATCTCGGCGAGCTTCGGGTCGTTCTTGGCGGTGTAATAGACCGAGACGCCGTTGGCGATCAGCGAGACCTGGCCGGCCAGGAAGGCGCGGTTGTTGTTGACGTCCTGCCAGCTCTCCGTGCCCGGAATGAAGGTCGCGTAGAGCTCCTTGGCATAGTTGATCGAAGCCAGCGTCTCGGGGCTGTTGATCGTTACCTTGCCGCCTTCGTCAACCATCATGCCGTTATGGCTCCACAGCAGCCAGTGGGCGTAGTTGTTGCCGTCGCCGACGGCCTTGCCATGCGGGAAGCCGGCCGGTGTGCCCTTTGCCTTCATGGCCTTGCAGAGTTCGAGGAAGCCTGCGGTATCGTTCGGGAATTCGTTGAAACCGGCGGCCTTGACGTGGCTGTCGCGATAGACGACGGCGTTGCCGATCGCCGTCAGCGGCATGGCGATGAAGGTGTCGCCGCGGGTCGCATAACCCTTCACACCGTCGTACCAGCCCTCATATTTATTGCCGAGATAATTGCCGAGTTCGGTGAGATCGACCAGCTTGTCCGGATACTGATGCGCGTCGTCGAACCAGCACATGATGAGATCGGGGCCGGAGCCGACATTGGCGGCAACGGCGGCCTTCGGACGGATGTCCTCCCAGCTTTCCTTGTCGATGCGCACTTCGACGCCGGTCGCTTCGGTAAACTTCTTGGTGTTGGCGATCCAGGCCTCCTCGTCGCCCTTGACGAAGGGTGTCCAGCGCAGCAGACGAAGGCTGGCACCGCTTTCCGGCGTGTAGCTCGGTTCGGCCTGGGCGAGAGATGGCCGAATGCCGAGGCCGGCGGCGCCGGCGACGGCAGCCGAGGCGGCAAGAAAGTCACGTCTTTTGATCCTCATGAGATTCCTCCTCATCAAAACGCGGGTGCGAACTCCCCGGCGCTCACCTCCCGCTTGGTGAACGACGGTCCTTGCATCCCTGAGAGGGGATGCGACCAACCTGCTGGCTGCGAGAGCTCCTCCGCCCCGCCGCTGCCGGACGGCGTCAGTCGGTTAATCTCCGGCCGCTCTCGGCATCGAAGAGATGAACATGCGCGGCGTCGATCGCAACGCGCAGAATTTCGCCCGGCCGCGCGTTGACGCGTTCGCGGAAGACGCAGCTGACATCGCTGCCGCCGAGCTTGAGGGTGAGATGGGTCTCATAGCCGGTCGGCTCGATCACCACGATTTCGCCGGGCAGGCCATTGGCGTCGAGCAAGATGTATTCCGGGCGAAGTCCGTAGACGAGGTCGCGGCCGATGGCGCCGGCCGGCGGATGGGCGACCGGCAGCGTCGTGCCGTCGGATGCCCTGAATTGCGTCGGGTTTTCCGGATCGAGCCTGCCCTTGATCATATTCATCGCCGGCGAGCCGATGAAGCCGCCGACGAAGAGATTGGCCGGCGTGTCGTAAAGCTCGAGCGGCGTGCCGATCTGCTCGACGACACCGTCATGCATGACGACGATCTTGTCGGCCATGGTCATCGCCTCGATCTGGTCGTGGGTGACGTAGACGGTAGTGGTTTTCAGTCGCTGATGCAGCTCCTTGATTTCGGCGCGCATGGCGACGCGCAGCTTGGCATCGAGGTTGGACAGCGGTTCATCGAACAGGAAGACCTCCGGATCGCGCACGATCGCCCGGCCCATGGCGACACGCTGGCGCTGGCCGCCGGAAAGCTGGCGCGGATAACGGTCGAGCAATTTGTCGAGACCGAGGATGCCGGCGGCGTATTTCACCCGCTTCTCGGCCTCGGCCTTCGGCGCCTTGTTCAGCATCAGCGAGAAGCCCATGTTCTGCTCCACCGTCATATGCGGATAGAGCGCATAGTTCTGAAACACCATGGCGATGTCGCGGTCCTTCGGCGGCAGCGTGTTGACCACGCGCCCGCCGATCTTGATCTCGCCGCCGGAAATGTTCTCAAGTCCCGCCAGCATCCGCAGCAGCGTGGATTTACCACAACCCGACGGGCCGACCAGGATCACGAACTCACCATCGGCGATGTCGATATCGACGCCTTTGATGACCGGAAATGCCCCGAATGATTTCCGCACATCCGCGAATTGAACGCCTGCCATACTCACTCCTCCCAGAAATCGAGCGCTACATGCTGTGTCTTCGTCTTGTCGTTATAATGAGGCTCCCGCCCCTCTCCTCAATCTCCTCGCGACGCACCCGGAGCGTCTTCGGCGAGGTAGACCTCGATCAGCTCGTCGACGCTGGTTTCGGCGGTGAAACCCAGTTGCGTCGCACGATCAGGCGCAAAGGATTTCGGCCATCCGGCGACGATCGCTTCAATGACCTCGTCGCGGCGACGGTCGATCAACTCAACCGCCTCGGGGCCGGCAACCCGGCGCAACGCGGCAATCTGGTCGGCAACGGTGGCTGCAACCCCCGGCATGGTCAGCGTGCGCCGCGCACCCAGCGACGATGTGTCGAGCGTCGCGGCGTGGATCAGAAATTTGACGGCGGAACGTGGGCTTGCCAGCCAGTGCTTGACCGTTTCCTCCACGGGAAGAACAGCCCGCTGGCCGGCGAGCGGTTCCCGCAGAATTCCGGAAAAGAAGCCGGATGCGGCGGCATTCGGGGCACCCGGCCGGATCACGATGGTCGGCAATCGAATTCCCACGCCGTCGATGAAGCCGCGCCGCGAATAGTCGGCGAGCAACAGCTCCGATATCGCCTTCTGCACGCCGTAGCTGGTGAGAGGCGCCTGGACGTAATCGTCGGGGATCGGATCGGGAAACGGCGAGCCATAGACCGCAATCGACGAGGAGAAGACGAACCGGGGAACATAGGCTTGCCGGCTTCCTTCACGACGGATCGCTTCCAACAAAGCTCGCGTGCCATCGAGATTGACCCGGTAGCCCAGTTCGAAATCGCGCTCGGCCTCGCCGGAAACGATCGCGGCGAGATGAAAGATCACGTCGGCCCGGCGAGCCGCCAGGGCTTCCGCGGCATCGCCTGCGGAAATATCGGCGGCTAGGGCTTCCACCGACGCAACGACGCCGGCTGGCACAGGCGGAGGGGCGATATCGGCGAGCGTCATGCGGGTGATCGTATCGGCGCCGAGGAAACCGCTGCGCGCCAAGCTGGCAGCGAGCTTCCGGCCGATCATGCCTCCCGCCCCGATAATGAGAATATGCATCGTATTCCCCCTGTCTTCGACTTCTGTCTCTCCTGCTCTTCGCCTGCGGCCTAGGCTAGGAGCAGCTTGGTTGTCGTATAAATGCGGGTTTCGTGGAGCGCGAAGGCCGCGCATGCGGCGTCCGGATCCCCAGTCTCCAAACCGGCGAGGATCAACCGGTGATCGGCGATGCTGGTGGCGATCGTCCCGGGCTGCGATACAACGCGCCTTCGGTGGCTGAGAAGGTAGGAATAGAGGTCGGCGGCCATGTCAGCCAGCACCGCGTTGCCGCTGGAGCGATAGATGGCGGTGTGAAATTCCCGGTCACAGATCAAGAAGCGAACAGGATCGTCACAGGCGGCTTCCTGTGCTGCGATCGACTGGCGGAGATAATCAAGCGTTGAAGGTTCCATCCTGACCGCGGCAGCCCTGACGACCTGCGCTTCGATCAGCAGCCGCGCCTCATGAACATTGTCGAGACTGTAGGCCGCAATGTCGCGATAGCGCGCCGCCTGAACAGCCAATTCGCCGACATCTTCAGACGCCACCACCGTGCGCGTTCCCTGCGCAACCGAGAGAATTCCATGCGTGGAAAGGATCAGGATCGCCCCGCGGACGGTCTCGCGGCTGACCGAGAGCGCGGCAGCCAGTTCACGTTCGCTCGGAAGCGGGTCACCTGTCTTGAGGATGCCGGTGGCGATGAAGGTCGCAATCTTCTGGACGACGAAGTCTTTCATCGACTTCTTCGGCGCTCCACCAAGCGTCGCAACGTCGTCTTCGAGCATGGCTCGAACATCCATCGCCATGCCCTCCCCCTGAGGTCTGCTGGTCCGATAAGTGGGCCAGTAGACCTCGAGGGCAAAGGATTGTCAACGCTTGATGTCCACGATCCACTCCGCTGTAATTTGGAGCGGTTTTGCGAAGGGCAATATCGGCCCTCAGAGAAAATTCATTCCGACAGGGACAGCTGACCACGGGCGGACTGTTATTCGCGTTCAGGCCGCGTTCGAGACTTTGCCAAGGCGTTTGATTGCCTGCTCCAGCGGGCGCTGGCCGTCGCAGTAATCCTCCCAGGCTGACGATTTCGACAGCAGTGCCGGCACGGTGCGGATGGTGAAGCGTTTGGGGTCCAGATCCGATTTGACCTGGCTCCAGGTCAGCGGCATCGAGACGGTTGCGCCCGGGCGCGCACGGGGCGATAAAGGTGCCACGGCCGTCGCCATCCGGTCATTGCGGAGATAGTCGAGGAAGATGCGGCCGTTCCTCAGGCTCTTCGTCATCTTGATCAGATAAAGTTCCGGATGGTCGCGCGCCATCTGCTGGCAGACGTCGTGCGCGAAGCTCTTCGCTTCTGCCCAGGAAAGCGGCTTGCGCTTGTTGATCGCAAGCGGCGTGACGACGTGCAGGCCCTTGCCGCCGGTCGTCTTGCAAAAGCTGATCAGACCCAGCGCGTCGAGACGATCGCACATTTCGCGGGCGGCGGAAACGACTGTGGAGAACGGCACGTCGGGGCCGGGGTCGAGGTCGAACACCAGCCGGCCGGGCACCTCCGGCTTATGCGGTTCGCAATTCCAGGGATGCAGCTCGACAGCGCCGATCTGCGCGACGGCAGCCAGACCCTCGACCCGGTCGATCTGCAGATAGGGCTTTTTGTCACCGAAGACCTTGACCAGTTCGAGAAGGTTCGAGGTGCCGGGCATCGCATGGCGCTGGAAAAACTGCTCGCCGCCAACCCCGTCGGGCGTTCGGATGATCGAACAGGGGCGACCCTTGATGTGCTCGATCATCCAGGTGCCGACGGCTTCATAATATTGGGCCAGATCCTCCTTGGTCACGGCTTTGCCATCATTGGCATCCGGCCACAGCGACTTGTCGGGATTGGAGATCAGTACGCCCATCACCTCGGCCTTGGCGCCTTTGCGGCGGATGGGTCTGGTCTTCGCCGCCACCGCGGGCTCCGGCACTTCAGTCTGTGCGGGCTTCGCCGGCCGTTCGGCCGTGACTTCCCTGGCCGGCTTGTCCTCGCGCAGACCCTTGAAGGCGGCCTGGCGGGCCTGACCGTCGGCGGTCCAGCCTGCGAATTCGATTTCGGCGACGAGTTCCGGCTTCAACCAGGTGACCTCGGCCTCCCTTTTCGGCGCGCCGATCCCGGTAAAGGGCGATTTTGCCGTCTCGAGCGCCTTCAGCTTCGGAAGCAGCGTTTCCACCTTTTTCGCGCCATAGCCCGTGCCGACGCGGCCGACATAGACGAAGTGGTCGCCGCGATAGACGCCGACCAGCAGGGATCGGAATTTGCCATTGGTCTTGGCATAGGCGCCGATCACCACTTCGTGGCCGGCGCGGCATTTCGATTTCGCCCAGCTTTCGGTGCGGCCCGATTGATAGGGTGCATCGCCCTGTTTGGAGACGATGCCTTCCAGTGAGAGCTTGCAGGCAGAGCGAAGGACCGCATCGCCGTCGGTCTCGAAATGTTCGACGAAACGCAGGCGGGGATCACTGCCGGCATCCGACAGAAAGCTTCGAAGCCGCGCCTTGCGCTCGATGAGAGGCAGAGATCTCAAATCCTCGCCACCCTCATAAAGAAGATCGAAGGCGAAATAGACGAGATCGCCGGTCCTGCCCTCCGAAATGGCTGCCTGTAGGGCTGCGAAATCCGGTGCGCCATGGTCGTCGAGCGCGCAGATCTCGCCGTCGATGATGGCATCAGGCAGCACCGATGCCGCCTCGGCGATCTGTGGGTATTTGCCGGTCCAATCCAGGCCTTTCCTCGTCTTCAGCGTCACCTCGCCCTCGAGCGTGCGCATCTGGATGCGGTAGCCGTCAAACTTGATCTCGTGAATCCAGCCGGTGCCGGCCGGCGGCCGCTCCAGGGCCTGGCAAAGTTGCGGCTCAATGAAGTCTGGAAGGTCGACCCTTGCTGCCGTCTTGGGCTTCCTGTCGGCTCGGGCGTCCTCTTTTCGCTCTTCGGCGGCCAGCCCGTGATTGCTGTCCCAGACGGCATTCGCTTGAACATCACCCCCCTTGATCATGAATGGCTTTGGCTTGCGGCCTTTGCCGGCCGCGATCATATCCATCGCTCGGCCGGAGGCGACCGAGGTGTCGTTCTCTTCCAGGATCGCTGCGCCATTCTCATCGACCGAGAATTCGTCGTGGTGCTTGATTAACAGCCAGTTGGTTCGCTTGCCGCGATCGCGGTCATTACGCATGCGCACCAGCACGAAGCTTCCGTGCAGCCTTTCGCCTTCCAGGGTGAATTTGAAGTCACCCTTGGCGAGCGCCTGCTCCGGACTTTTCTTTCCCTCCGGCTCCCAATAGCCGCGGTCCCACAACATCACCGTGCCGCCGCCATACTGCCCTTTCGGGATCGTGCCTTCGAAATCGCCATAATCGAGCGGGTGATCCTCGACCTCGACAGCCAGCCGCTTGTCGTGCGGATCGAGCGATGGGCCCTT
This sequence comes from Rhizobium sp. NZLR1, assembly GCF_017357385.1. Classification (NCBI taxonomy): domain Bacteria; kingdom Pseudomonadati; phylum Pseudomonadota; class Alphaproteobacteria; order Hyphomicrobiales; family Rhizobiaceae; genus Rhizobium; species Rhizobium sp. NZLR1. The sequence continues at coordinate 326,213 of NZ_CP071634.1, forward strand.
GGTGACCGCCCATGATTTGAAGACGCCGTCGAGTTCGAGCCGCAGGTCGTAATGCAGCCGGGTGGCATCATGTTTCTGGATGATGAAGCGACGGCGATTGCTGCGCGCGCTCTGCTTATCGCCGCTCGGCTCCGTCGTCTTTTGAAAGTCGCGCTTCGATCGATATGTCGAGAGGTTGTCACTGGCCATGGTCGTTCCCCAAACAGCATATCCGAGCATGGAATGCCGGCTGGCGGCTGGAAGTTCCATGGTGGCCTGCTCTTGCTGAATATTGGCAACACGCGCGTCTATTCCAAGCCTCACCGCATCGCGAACGTGGCCTTCGATACTTCGAATGACGGCCAGGCGTGCCGACCGGGCCGAACAAACCGGTACCCACCGATTGTCGGCCACAGGAAGCGGCGAGGCGATGAAAAAAATTCGCCGTCGCGTCGTATCGTTCTCATGCCTCAAACGTTAATTGCTACCACCGGGATGCAAACATGCGCGTTGACCAATGGCTTTCCCTTCTCATCATCGCGCTCATGATGGGCGCCTTCGTATGGGGTCGTTATCGATACGATATCGTCGCCGTGAGTTCGCTGCTCGTTGCCATCATTGCCGGCATCGTGCCTGCCAAAGCTGCCTTTTCCGGTTTTGCCGATGACATTGTTATCATCGTTGGCAGCGCGCTCATCGTCAGTGCGGCGATATCCAGATCGGGGATCATGGATGTCGCGTTGCGCCGATTTTCTCCCGAAAGACGCGGGCCGCGGATGCAGCTGATCATTTTGGTTGCCATTGTCGCCGCCCTGTCAGCTTTCGTCAAAAATATCGGGGCGCTGGCAATCATGATCCCGGTTGCCGTGCAAATGGCGCGGAAATCACGCGTATCGCCGTCGATGTTCCTGATGCCGATGTCTTTCGCCTCTCTGCTCGGAGGGCTTATGACGCAGATCGGCACATCACCGAATATCATCGTTTCCCGGGTGCGTGAGGAAATCACCGGGCAGCCGTTCACGATGTTCGACTATACGCCCGTCGGCCTGGCGCTCGCGGTCACCGGCGTTGTCTTTCTGGGGCTGTTCTACAAGCTGCTTCCGGAAAGAACCCGGGCAGAAACCTCGATGGATGAGGCGGTGGCGATCAAAAACTACACGACCGAGGCCAAGGTCGTCACGCCGTCGGCGGCGATTGGCCGGTCCGTCAGCTGGCTGCAGAAGCCCGCCGGCGGCGATGCGATGGTGACCGCAATTATCGGTGGCAGCGGCCAAAGACGAACGCCGCTTCCCGACACAGTGCTCAAGGATGGCGACCGTCTTATCATCGAGGGCGAGCAGAGCGCTCTCGACAAGATCGTCAGTGAAGCCAGGCTTCAACTGTCCGATCGTAAACACGAGCCGGAGACACGCCAGGACATCAGTTCCGTTGAAGCCATCGTCGGCGAACATTCCCGTTTGATCGGCGTCAGCGCAAAAGACGTCTCTCTCTTCCACAATACCGGCCTCAACCTTCTTGCCGTCAGCCGCCGGGACAGGCGCTTCACCGAGCGTCTGGGCGAGATCAAGATCCGCAACGGCGACGTCGTGGTCTTGCAGGGCGACTTGCAGAAGCTGCCGGATCTTTTACGCGAATGGGGATGTTTGCCGCTGGTCGTACGGGATTTGAAGCTCGGCAACGCCCGCAACGGCATGATCCCCGTCATCATCCTCTTGGCCACCATGGGGGCGACAGCCTTCGGCGGCATTCCTGTCGCGACAGCATTTTTTGCCGCCGCCTTTCTGATGGTGGTCACCGGATCTATTCCCTTGCGCGAAGTCTATCATCATCTTGATGCGCCCATTTTGATCATGCTGGCCGCTCTCATCCCGATCAGTGACTCGCTGAGAACCACGGGAACCACCGACATCATCGCGGACCTCCTGTCGCGGATCGCCGAGATGCTCCCGCCGTTCGGCGCTCTGGCTCTGATCCTGGTTGCGGCCATGGCCGTGACCCCATTTTTGAACAACGCAGCAACTGTTCTGGTCATGGCGCCGATCGCCGCGACTTTTGCCGCCAAGCTGGGCTTTCGGCCCGATGCTTTTCTGATGGCGGTGGCCATTGGTGCCGGCTGTGATTTCCTCACGCCCATCGGGCATCAGTGCAATACGCTGGTTATGGGGCCGGGCGGATATCGATTTGGCGACTATGCGAGATTGGGCCTGCCGCTCTCGCTCATTGTCGTGCTGGTCAGTGTGCCCGCCCTGCTGGCGGTCTGGCCGATCTGAGCCGGCGGGGTCGGCCTACTCCGCGAGGCAATTCAGGCTGGGCCATCGGCGCAGCCTTGGTGCGTTATTTCCACTGCGTCGCGTCGGCGGCAGCGCAGCCATATGGCGGCAGGGAACCGGCAAAGGTGATTTTCAGCTTGGCGCAGCCCCAGCTGTTGATCGGACCGGGCATGGAATTGTTGAGGGTGATGCCGATTTCGTCATAGGGGCTATCGGTGTTGGAGATATAGCGATACCAGCGGAAACCGGTAAAAACGACGAGAGCAAGAGCGATCGTCAGCAGCAGGCGAACTAATTTTTTCACGATATTTCCTTATATGCAAAGGTCGCCGTTTAGCACTCCCATGTCGATGCTGATAGCTCCGGCCAGGTGCAAGACGCGCGTTCGGTAATGGCAGTTTGAAAAATATCCGGCGCAATCGATTCTTTGACGGGATCTGCAATGACCATCGAAGCAGCACGTAATTCGCATCCCATCTACTTCATCGGAGCTTTTGCGACGGGTGGGCTCTTAACGTTCATGGTGCATCTCAACGGTGAGTTGGCACGGGTCGGCAATCCCCTGTTCTCATCTTGGACCGCTCACGGCACAGGCATGGTCGCCGCCGTCATTCTTCTTTTAGCGCTCAACCGCCGCCGCGCTCCGATGGTGGGTAAAACCGACAGAGCGCCCTTATGGGCCTATCTCGGTGGTGTATCCGGGGCCGCAACGGTTATTCTGACCTCGACCGCGGTCAACTCGCCGCTCGGGCTCTCCGGCACCTTGGCTTTGGGTTTGGCAGGCCAGGTCGCCTTCAGCCTGGCGGCCGACAGTTGGGGTCTATTCGGACTGCCCAAGCGGCGCCCGGACATGCGGGACATCGCCGCGCTCGGCCTGGTCGTCACCGGCGGCGCACTCATTATCCTGTTTGGGCGAGGTGCGGCGTGACAGTGTTCGTTCTCCTGGCTTGCCTCGGCGGCGTGCTCGTCGGCCTCAGTCGTCAGCTCAATGGGCGGTTGAGCATATCCACAACGCCGCTGATCGCATCCTTCTGGAATCACGCCGTAGGCTTTGCGGTTCTTACATGCCTTGGTCTCGTTGTCGGAGGCCTGCTTCCAGCTGAAGCCGCCGAGGCGCCTTGGTATGTCTTTTTGGGTGGTCCGATCGGCGTCGTTTTCGTGGCGGCAGGCAGCTGGGCGATTGCTCGGATAGGCGCGGTCAATGCGGCTCTGCTGATCATTGGCGGCCAGATGGTAACGGGGGTGGCGTTTGATTATCTGCGCGCCGTGCCGACGTCGTTCTGGGCGAACGCCACCGGAATTGTTCTCATCGTCGGCGGAATGATGGTCAGCCGGCGGCGACGCAAAGCCGGCGGCTCGCAATAGCTGTGCGAGTCGAACAGCACGGCAACCCCTGTCGGAGTTGTCGGAGGCAGTGGATATTCTCGGAGTTTAACGGCTGGTTCGTTCGTCCAAGGTGGAAAGAGCGTCCTGCAGTCTCAGCGCCGCAAGTGCCCTCGTTGCCTCATCCGGAGACCATCCCGCTTCCAGTGCCGCGGATAGAACCAGCGATTCCGTTTGGAGCTCGAGCTTCTCATAAAGCGGCTCGATGGCTTCGCGCGCGGTGACGACGTGCTGGTCAGGTGGGGTGATGGGTGTCGCAGCAACCGTAGGCATGAATGCTCCTCCTTTTGAACGCTAAGGTTCGAAACCCAATGACAGGCATCCTTGTTCCGTGCACATCGCATTTTGGCCTGATCATCGATGACAGAACGTATTCTGCAATCCCGACGGTCGATACTTCGTCGTCTGAAGCCGTCTCCAGCGTCGAGCGAAAACCTTCGCTCGATGAAAGCCAGCGGGCAGGCTACCGCATAATTGCTTAAATCGGAAGCGACTTGAGGATTGTGCCGCGATTCAAGCTGTTGCAGCGCTCTTTGCGCGTCATGAAGAGGCGAGGAAGCCTTCCGTATCCTCCGCCACGAATGTTCGTTCGCCTTTGGGCAGCATCGCATCGCCATGCTTGCAAGGTAGGGACAATCAGGCATCCGCCAGAAAGACCACTAAGAATCCTGCCTCTACAAATCGATCACGATGTCGCCCTTAGGCTTCGAGCAGCAGATCAGCACGTTGCCGTCCGCCGGCGCATCGACCGGGTCGGGCCGGTAGTCGACGCTCCCTGCTACAAGCCCGGTCTCGCAGGTGTGACAGACGCCGGTTCGGCACGACCATCGCACCGGCACGTCGCAGGCCTCCGCCAGTTCGAGCAGGCTCTGGAATGTCGGCTCCCAGCGCACATTAAGACCGGTGCGCGCAAACGACACCAGCGGCCCCGAGCCTGGAGACCCCGCCGGTGAATGTGGTGGACGAGGCGGCGAAGCAGACATTCCGGGGGTTATCGACGGACCGGCGCCGAACATCTCGCTGTGGATGCGATCCGGGGCGATGCCCAGGGCTATCAGTCCGACGGTCAGATCGCTCATGAATGTCGAGGGCCCGCAGATATAGACATCACAATCGCGCGGCAGGTCGAGTGCTCTTAGCGACTGCACATCCAGACGGCCGTAAGCGTCGAAATCCAGCTTCGGCCGATCCTCGGGGTCGGGCAAACTGTAGCGAATGTGGCTGCGATGGTGAGCAAGCGTCCCGAGCAGCCCGCGCGCCTCCTCGGCAAACGGATGTTCGCGGCCGTTGCGGGTAGCGTATAACCACCAGACTTGCCGGGTCGACGCTTCGGCCGCCAGAACGTGAAGCATCGCCAGCACCGGTGTCACGCCGATACCCGCACTCAAGAGAACTATTGGCGAGGCGCCCGGCCGCAACGTGAAACTGCCGCGTGCGGCGCTTGCCTGCACGATGTCTCCAATCTGCAGTTCGTCATCGATGTAACAGCCGGCAAGGCCATGGGGCTCCCGCTTGACGCTGACGCGATAATGGCTGGCGCTGGGCTCGCCTGACAGCGAATAGCTACGCATCATCGCCGGCGCAGAAGCTGGCCCGAACCGCAGCACCACGAACTGCCCAGGCAGTGCCGCGGTAACGGGTTGGCCATCCGTCGGTTCGAGCAGGAGGGAGGTCACGTTGCCGCTTTCCCGCACCTTGCGCGACACACGCATAGGGCGGAAACCGCGCCATGCCGGCGGCGGGCCGGATGCGGCGGCGAGCCCGGCATTTCCCGTCGTTGCCCCCTCCTCCCGCCTCTGCTTGAGCAGCGCCTCGAATGAACCACGCCAGCCGGCGCTCAGCGCCGGGATGCGCAGCGCGCGCTCCAACTGGTCACGAGGATGGCCGGGCATGTAAAGCAGCGCGTTGATCGCAAAAATGCTCATGCCTTCGGGGCCGGACGCAACCTTCGTGATCTCGTCGCCTGCCCGCACGTCTCCTTCTTCGAGCACACGCAAATAGAAGCCGGGACGGCCATGTTTGACCAGCAACGCGGCCATCTGCGGCTCGTCCATGCGTATACCAAGCCGGTAGCAAGTGACGCGCGGCTGCGTCACCTCGAACAGCGCGGCGCCGATCCGATAACGGTCTCCAATGCAGACTTCTGCGTCAGGCAAACCATCGATGGTAAAATTCTCTCCGAACTGCCCGTAGACAAAGTCGTCGCGGCGCAACTGCTCCTGCCAGTACCGGTAGGAATCGATCTGATAGACAAAGACCGCACGGCCTTCACCGCCATGGCCGGCGAGGTCGGCTTGTCCATCGCCGTCCACGTTCAACCGCCGCACCATGCGCGGGCCATCGACCGGCGTTTTCCAAATGGCGGTGTTGACGATCTTGCCTTGCCAAGTGATGTCGCGCGGCAGGCCCACATTGACGGAAAGCAAGCGTACCATGACATTTCTCCCGAATGATCATCACCGCAATTTCGAGATCGATAGAGGATGGCTGCATGATGAGCCCGTCTCTTCGCGAGGGTGCTCCAGTGACGTCCTCCGGTGGCTCTCGCGATCATAGGCTTGCCCATAGAACCACAGAAGGGCTTTTCGATCGATCATACCATGGTGTCCCCGCCGGGGTCCCTTCCAGTCCGCGAGCCCGCGCGGGTCGAACCGCAGAGCAATCTAGATGTGAACGGAAATCATAGGGTTGTCGCAGGACCGCCCCAGGCGGCGGGGAATGGCTCCCCGCCGCAGCATCGTTCAAGCCACTGCCTCCTCAGGCTAGGTATTTCGTAAACCAGTCGACCGTGCGCTGCCAGGCGAGCTTGGCGGCTGCTTCGTCGTAGCGCGGCGTGGTGTCGTTGTGGAAGCCGTGATTGACGTCGGGATAGACATAGGCTTCGTAGATTTTTTGCGAGGATTTCAGCGCAGCTTCATAGGCCGGCCAGCCTTCGTTGATGCCCTTGTCCAGCCCGGCATAATGGAGAAGCAAGGGGGCCTTGATCTTCGGCACGTCCTCGGCGCGCGGCTGTCTGCCGTAAAAGGGCACGGCTGCGGCAAGTTCGGGATAGGCGACCGCCGCAGCATTGGCGACGCCGCCGCCGTAGCAGAAGCCGGTGATGCCGACCTTGCCGGTGGTGAGGTCGCTCTTCATCAGAAATTCGACCGCCGCGAAGAAGTCGTTCATCAGCTTTTCCGGGTCGACCTTCTGCTGCAGGTCACGCCCCTTTTCGTCGTTGCCGGGATAACCTCCGACCGAAGTGAGTCCATCAGGCGCCAGTGCGATGAAACCCGCCTTTGCCACGCGTCGCGCCACATCCTCGATATAGGGGTTCAGGCCTCTGTTTTCGTGAACGACCACCACGGCCGCTACTTTGCCGGCGGCGTTTTTAGGGCGCACGAGATAACCGCGGACATCTCCATTTCCTTTCGGCGACGGATAGGTGATGTATTCGGCCACGATGTCGGGATCGGTGAACTCGACCTGGGTCGCCAGCGCATAGTCGGGGCTCAGCGACGAAAGAATGGCGGCTGCGGTCAGCCCGCCGACCGCAAATTTGCCGGCCCGGTCGAGAAATTCGCGCTTGGTAATCTTCCCGTGCGCGTAATAATCGTAGAGTTCGAGAAGTTCCTGAGGGAAATCCTTGGCTGTCATGCGGGTCATGATGGCTCCTCCTTGCCTTCGGGTCTCGTGCCATCCTACACACGTAAACTCACGTGTCTTTTCAACATTTCGCGAGTCCCGCGTGTGGTTGTCGGGACGATCGCCGCCTGGGCAAAATACGATGAATTCGCCGCCGCTGCTTCAAGCTGTGCGCGCTATTCCATTCGGCAATCCGCGTCCGGCCGGTTGAAGCCAACAATCGGCAGCCGCCTACCGATCTATGAAAATTAATTTCATGCCCGCGCTTTGAGGCCCGTTTTCTATTGACGCCTCTCGATTTTTGTCCCAACTTAAAGAAAATAAATTACTTAATTGGGAACTTGATCGGCATGAAAGTGGGAATCATCGGGCTAGGATTCCGGCTCGGCTATCTCGGATATGTGTTCAAAGCGATCGATAGCAGCTTCGACATTGTCGGCTATGTGGATCCGGAACCCGCCGGACTTCCCGGATTGACGGAAAAGGGAGTCTCGGTCGGCAAGGCCTATGCTTCGCCGGAGGAGCTGCTGGCTTCCGAAAAGCTCGATCTGCTGATGATCGGCTCCCCCAATCACCTGCATCTCGATCATATCAGGCTCGGACTGCAAGCCGGTCTCAAAGTCTTCTGTGAAAAGCCGATCGTTACGACGATCGCTGAAAGCATCGAGCTTGCCCATCTGATGGCGAAATTCGGCCATGAGCGACTGATGGTCGGCCTCGTGCTGCGTTATTCTCCACTCTATAAGGATCTGCGCGCCATCCAGGCCGAGGGCACACTCGGCCAGATCGTGTCGATCGAGGCCTCCGAACATATCGAGCCCTATCACGGCGCCTTCTTCATGCGCGACTGGCGCCGCTATGAGCGCTATTCCGGCAGCTTCATGCTGGAGAAATGCTGCCACGACCTCGACCTTTATAATGGCGTCGTCGGCGCGCGGCCCGAGCGCGTTGCAAGTTTCGGCGGCCGCAAGAGCTTCATTCCGGCCAACGACCCGGCGCGCGAGGGCATCAACGACCTCGAGCTTTTCCACCGCAAGCCGAGCGGCTGGATGGGAACGGACAAGGTCTTCGACAGCGATGCCGATATCATCGACTATCAGGTGGCGATCGTCGAATATGAAAATGGCGTCGGCATGAACTTCCACACCAATCTGAACGTGCCCGACCAATTCCGCCGTTTCGCCATCATGGGTTCGCGCGGCATGGCCGAAGGCGATTTCGTTCGTGGCTATCTCGACGTGCACGAACAATTGACCGGCAATAAGGTGGTCGAAAACAAATACGCTGCCACCGAGCTCTCCCAGCACTACGGGGCCGATGAGCAGATGGCGAGCGATCTGCTCGAAAGTGTGCGCACCGGGCTCGAACTTCCCGTCTCCACGCTGAATGCGCTGGAAGCCGGCATCCTCGCCTTGGCGATGGACGAAGCGAGGATGAAGAAAACGGTCGTCGACCTGCGTCCCGTCTGGGACCGCTTCGACGAAGCCCTTCACGCAAGAGCGGCTTGAGGGGGGCGGCAGGATGAGTGTTCAACGAAGCACCTTCATCTTCGCCTGCATCCTGCTTCTTCCGGCCGTGCTCTATGTTCTCGCCATCGTCGCCTATCCCCTCGTCGACACGTTCATTCTCTCCTTCACCGACGCATCGCTGAGGAAGACCACCAACTGGGTGGGCTGGATCAATTACGAGAAGATCTTCAACGAGCGGTTTGCCGAAGTCATCATCCGCACCTTCATCTGGACGTTCTTCTCGGTCGCGCTGAAAATGGTGATCGGCACCTTCGGCGCATGCATGCTGAATGCCGCGGTTCCCGGCCGCTCGCTGTTCCGGCTCTTGACCATGCCGCCATGGATCGTGCCGATGGCAATCGGCATCTTCATGTGGGGCTGGATGTATAATGGCCAGTTCGGGATGATATCGGGCGTTTTGCAGCGCCTCGGTCTGGTCGACGGTCCGGTCGCCTTCCTCGCCTATGGAAGCACCGCCTTCTGGGCAACGATCATCACCGATGTGTGGATCGGCGTGCCGCTGGTGACGATCTATTTCCTGGCGGCGATCCAATCCATTCCGAAGGATCTCTACGAGGCCGCCTGGACCGACGGCGCCGGCCGCTGGTATCGCTTCCGCCGCATCACCCTGCCGCTGATGGTGCCGGCGATCATCACCATGTCGATGCTGTCGCTGATCGCCACCTTCAATTCCTTCGACATCATCTGGATCCTGACGCAGGGCGGCCCGAGCGGCGAGACGACGACGATGATCATCGATACCTATCAGACAGCGATCGGTTCGAAGAAATACGGTGAGGGGGCGGCGCGCGCCGTGTTGATCTGCATCTTCTTGTCGCTCTTCTGCTTTGCCTATTTCCGCGTCACCCGCCGCCTCAACCCGGAGAAGCGCGCATGAGCAATGCAGCCATGATCGACCGTTACCGCTGGTGGGAAATCATCCTGATCTATTGCGGCATCGCGCTGTTTCTGTTCTTCGTGCTGGCGCCTTTCTTCGAAGGTTTCATGGTGTCGCTGAAGCCGCTCAGCCAGCTCTTCTCCTCGCCCTACCGCTTCTGGCCGGAGAACGGCTCGTTCGAGGCTTACCGGACGATGTGGGTCAGCGTTCCCGGCTTCGGACGCTATATCTTCAACTCGTTCTTCATCTCGATCATCGTCACGCTGGTCGTGCTCTGCCTCGTCATTCCGGCGGCCTATGCCTTCGCCAAGTTCGAATTCAAGGGCATGGGGATCCTGCTCGGCGCCTTCCTGACGGTGAACATGTTTTCCGGCGCCGTGCTTCTGATCCCGCTCTTCCGGCTGATGCGCAGCATGGGCGTGCTCAACACCTATCTCGCCATGATCGTGCCGGGAGTCGCCTTCCTGATCCCGTCGGCGATCTGGCTGCTGCGCACCTATATGATCCGCATCCCCCAGGAGCTCAACGAGGCGGCCTATATGGATGGCGCCAGCCATTTCTACACGCTTCGCCGCGTCATCCTGCCGATTGCGATGCCGGGCATCATCGTCGTCGCCATCACCACCTTCATCGGCGCTTACGCCCAGCAATTCATCTTCGCGCTGACCTTCAACTCGAAGACCGAATACATGCCCTTGCCGGTGGGTCTCTTTGCTTACTTCGGCAAGCAGGAGGTCATCTGGAACGAACTGATGGCGGCTTCCTTCGTCGGCATCGCGCCGGCGATGGTCGTCATCTTCTTCCTTCAGCGCTACCTTGTCGGCGGGCTGACCGCCGGTGCGGTGAAACAATAAGATCAAAAAACGAGTGAACAGCTAACACAAGAAACGGGAGTCACGACGTGAGCATAACAATCAAGACAGGCCTTATGGCGCTCGCTTTGCTCGGTTCGACCGCACTGACCGCGGTCACTGCCCATGCAGCCGACAAGGAAATCAGCTGGATCTATTGCGGAGACACGATCGACCCGGTTCACACCAAATACATCAAGCAGTGGGAAGAAAAGAACGCGGGCTGGAAGATCGCCCCCGAGGTGGTCGGCTGGGCGCAGTGCCAGGACAAGGCAACGACACTTGCCGCCGCCGGCACGCCGGTCGCCATGGCCTATGTCGGTTCGCGCACGCTGAAGGAATTCGCCCAGAACGATCTTATCGTGCCGGTGCCGATGACCGATGACGAGAAGAAGGCCTATTATCCCCACATCGTCGACACGGTGACGTTCGAGGGTAACCAGTGGGGCGTTCCGATCGCCTTCTCCACCAAGGCGCTTTACTGGAACAAGGATCTCTTCAAGCAGGCCGGCCTTGACCCCGAGACGCCGCCGAAGACCTGGGCCGAAGAAATCGAGATGGCCAAGACCATCAAGGAGAAGACCGGCATTCCGGGCTTCGGTCTCTCCGCCAAGACCTTCGACAATACCATGCACCAGTTCATGCATTGGGTTTACACCAACAACGGCGCGGTGACCGATGCCGATGGCAAGGTCACGCTCGACAGCCCGCAGATTCTCGCCGCGCTGAAGGCCTATAAGGACATCGTCCCCTACTCCGAAGAAGGCCCGACGGCCTACGAGCAGAACGAAGTCCGCGCCATCTTCCTCGACGGCAAGGTGGCGATGATCCAGGCCGGCTCGGGTGCCGCCGACCGTCTGAAGAAGACGCAGATCAGCTGGGGCATCACGACGCTGCCGCTCGGCCCCGACGCCAAAGGCCCAGGCACGCTGTTGATCACCGACAGCCTGGCGATCTTCAAGGGTTCTGGAGTCGAGGACAAGGCGATAGAATTCGCCAAGTTCATCACCTCGCCTGATGTCCAGCCGGAATACGAGCTGCAGGGCGGCGCCGGCCTCACCCCGCTGCGCCCCTCCGCCAAGGTCGACGAGTTCGTCGCCAAGGATGCCAATTGGAAGCCTTTGATCGACGGCATCAGCTACGGTGGTCCCGAGCCGCTCTTCACCGACTATAAGGGCTTCCAGAACTCGATAATCGAGATGATCCAGTCGGTGGTAACAGGCAAGGCCGAGCCGGAAGCAGCGCTCAAGAAGGCTGCCGGCGAAATCGAAGCCTTCAAGTAAGCCTCTCCTGGGGTCGCGGCGGCATCAGCCGCGGCCCCTCCCCTACCATGATCGAACATGCGACCAGGCCGCCGGCGGAGACAGATTTTTGGGACAGCTTCTTCTCAACAAAGTTCAGAAATTCTATGGCGACTACGAAGTTCTGAAGGGCGTGCAGCTCGATGTGAAGAACGGCGAGTTCGTCGTCTTCGTCGGCCCGTCCGGCTGCGGCAAGTCCACCCTGCTGCGGATGATCGCCGGTCTCGACGCGACGACGGCTGGCGATATCGTCATCGACGGCGTCAGGGTCAACGACCTGCCGCCGGTCAAGCGCGGCATCGCCATGGTGTTCCAGTCCTACGCGCTCTACCCGCACATGACGGTCTTCGAAAACATCGCCTTCCCGCTTCGCGTCGAAAAGATGGAAGAGGCAAAGCTCAAGGCCAGGGTGGAAAATGCGGCGCGCATCCTGCACCTTGAACAGCGGCTGCAGCAGAAACCCGGCGTGCTTTCCGGCGGCCAGCGCCAGCGCGTCGCAATCGGCCGCGCCATCGTGCGCGAACCGAAGATCTTCCTGTTCGACGAGCCGCTGTCCAACCTCGACGCCGCGCTGCGCTCCGACATGCGCATCGAGCTTGCCAAGCTGCACAGGGCGTTGAAGGCGACGATGATCTATGTGACGCACGACCAGGTCGAAGCGATGACCATGGCCGACCGTATCGTCGTGCTCGACGCCGGCGACATCTCCCAGACGGGCGCGCCGCTGGAACTTTATCACAAGCCGGCAAACCAGTTCGTCGCCGGCTTCATCGGCAACCCGAAAATGAATTTCCTGCCGGTGACCTGCAAAGGCGTCAGCGGCAGCGGCGTCGAGGTGGATTATCTCGGCCAGACGGCCGTTCTGCCGGTGACCCCGCGCGACGGCATGGCCGGTAAGGCTTTGACGCTCGGCATCCGCCCGGAACATATCCAGCTCAATGGCGGCGATATCGTCTTTACCGTGACGCCGACGGTCATCGAACGGCTTGGCGCCAATACGGTCGCTTACGCCTCGCTCAACGGCGAGGGCGAGAATTTCTGCGCCATGCTGCCCGGCAGCGTCGGTATCCGCGCCGACGCACCGGTTGCAACGGGCATCAATGCCGCCGATTGCCATCTCTTCGACGAGGCGGGCATTGCCTTCGAGCGGCGCGTGGAACTGACGGAAATCGACATGAACGTGATCAACCCGACGGCGGCTTGAGCCGACTGGTGCTGTTTCAGAGATTCGTCCTGCCAGGGGTCAGCGCACCAAGGCCGCAATGATCTATAGAGCGACAGGATTTGCGTCGCGGCGGATCGTTTTGGAACTCAAACTTCGCGAGATCACCGGTAGGGGAGTCGGGCCTGGGGTGGTCCGACAATTGGTTGAAAATTCGAGAGCTCGAGAACTGAAATGGCTATTCGAAACTGTTGCGACCGTCGCTTTCTTCCGCGGCTCTTTCCGCAGCAAGCTGGGCATCGATTGCGCTCGTGAGCTGTCGCGCCCGGGCGGCCAAAAGCTGGTCAACCTCATCGCTTCCAGTCCTAGTTCGAAGGAAGATCTCTCGGGCGCGGATCAGATTGGAAGAATAAGGCCCGTTGACCGATGAGCGCTCGACCCGATCGAAGAGTATGTTCAAGAAAACAGATTTGTTAATGGAGCCGACCGCAAGGGCGACCATGATCGCCGACAGTTCCACACCCCCGTCCTCGTCGTCGCTCTCAACTTTTTCATACAGTTTACAGGTGTTTGCGATGAATTGGCGCCTGTCTTCAGACCCGTCACACCACTCGATCAGAACGCTGTCTTCGATGTTTTTGATGGGTGTCTCACTTCGCCGGCCGAGCGAATTTCCGACCAACCGCAGGCTGGTCGTGTACCTGCCGTTTTCATCCGGCTGAAAGACGAGATCCAAGGCGTCTTTCGGGTAAAAGCGAAAGTAGGGCCCAGCATAATGCCCAAACTCTCGGTATTTGCCGGCAGACGATCGCCCGAAGGCGAACAGATTGATGAAGCTTTGCCGAACAGCGTCGAATACACCGGCGCGCCTCACGGCGAACATGATGACGGCCTGCAGTTCGGCATCAAAATTGCTTCCCTTATTTGCAACATCGGTCCAGTCCATCTGTTGCAGAAACGCGCAGACCGCGATTGCCAGCTCATCGACATACTCTTTCGGCTTCTCCGTCGTTAAAAATATTACCATGCGCAAGACTTCAACGGCAATCGGTACACCGGCGCGGATCGCTGAGATCGCCTGGATCAGCCCGACGATTTCCGGGATGGTGAGAGGATCGGTGGCCCGGCCCCACATCAGAGCGGTGTAGGTCTCGACGGGCGCTCGTCCCAGGACCGCCACCAGACGCTGGCAGGCTCTGCTATCAAGACCGACCCCGCACTGAAGATAGGTGAACCACCGCCCCCATACATCGTCTTCTACGGCCGCGTCGAAGAATGCTTCCACGGCCTCGGCATCTTTCTGTTTCCACCCCTGAAGGAAGCCCGTGACCAACCCGACGGAAGCCCGGTCGACCTTTGCAAGTTCCTCCCGGAACATGCCTATGACCTGGTCAGGGGTGTCAAAAGCTTCGCCGAGCCCCTTTCCGAAATACAAGACCTTCAGCCCGCCAGAGGAGTTGGTCAGAAATTGAGGCATGAGCGCTGAGACCGTTGCCAGATCGTCAGCGGCTGCCCGACCCAGCGCCACCGCTTCCTCCTGACTACGACGGTGGCGGGCGTGGACATCATCGATCGTTTCATCGTCGGAATAATCCTCTGCGCCGAACGAACCACGCGCCAGAATCTTTGAACGGATGTTTCCCGCAAGATCCGTAGGCCTCAGTTTGGCGCAAAGTGCATCCAAAGCTTCGCGTTCGCCTTCCTCGAAATGCTTTTCGTCCAGTGTTCTGATCGTCCGCAGCGCAAGCCACCCTTCCGGCCATTGCCTCGAAGGCTCGATATTGTCGATCTCCGACTGAAGAACGCGCCAAAGCCCTCGCTGGGTCCAAAGCCCTCTCATCGCTTCCGCAAGCATCAACTCGATTTGTGGGGCGACGTCGCCGTTTTCATTCAGCAGCCGGATCGCGAGTGAGAGGAATGGGCGATACCATTCCGCCATTTCGCTAAACGACTGTGGCCACCAGCCGTGATCTCGCTTATGCGCGCCAAACTCCGGCTCAAGGGACTGAAAAGCATTCCAGTCAGACAAAGATGTCGCGAGCAAGGAGAGGCCAATTTTCTGCTTTGACTCCTCGGGGCTTCGGATCAACTGCTCAATGATTTGATATCGCTGATCGATCGACGCCTGCGTACCTGAATGATAACAATGAAACAGCGATGCCAGCGTCGCTGTGTGCGAATCTGACTTGGAGTTTTCTTCCTCGGCCTCGACGAGCCGTATCAGCAAGCGACTGGCGCGATCGAACAGTGCCGCTTCATAGGCGATGGCGCGCAGGATCGTGGCGATGGCTTGAGATCGGTACGAACGAAGCTGTGCTTCACTCGCAACCCGAAAAGCCCTCTCGAAAGATGCAAGCGCTTGCGCCGGGACGACAGGAGCGAGGTTCTCGAACATCTCGAAACGGAGGTCGTCCAAATCATAAATATCACTCAGCCAGGCGCCATCAGCAAGGAGCCCGCTGGCCAACGATTGAACAACCGCAGAATCGTGAAGATAACCAAGCCTACGGGAGAACGAGCGAGCCATTCTTTCCGGGCCATGTAAAAGTTCCGTCGTGAGGTCCGAAATGGGAACGGCCTCGACGGCTTGTCCGGCAAGGCGGTTGGCGACCGCATGGGGCAGGACGGCTCTCCATTCCGCTCTCGACTGGAGCAGCCCCCTGTTTTTAAGCTCCGACATCTGCCGCGTGATGGCTTTCATACTCAGATCAGCGAGCCTTGCTAGGACTGAAAGCTCCGACGCTGAGCCCGTGTCTGCACCGTTAAACGAATAGAGCAGGCTCATCGCTTCCGCTGCCCGCATCAATTCATCGCTCCTTGCCTGATTTTGATCGAACAGCCGTCGAAAGAGCGTTTCGTCCCCGAGGGCGGCAAGCTCACCTCCCTTTGTCGCCGTCGATGCCAGCGCAAGCGCTACCCGGGAATTCCCATCAGAAAAATTCACAATCGTCGATATGTCGATCGACGTCAGGACCGGGAACCGCCGCTCAAGTATCTTTTGGATGATGTCGGCAGACACGCCATCAAGCCTGTAGAAGTTGGTGCCCTCGGGATCGTCGTCTCGGATATCGTATTCCACGGTTATGAGGCGGATATGCTTTGGCCTCGCGTTTTCCGTCGCAAGACGGCTGTGAAGCGCGGAGGAGCAATTATCGACAACGAGGACGCTACCCTGGTCGGATGCCGCCAACGCGTCCAGCATGACCGCCGGCGGTGGGTCCACGTCACCTTGGAAATCGCAATATATGACGCGATTTGGGTCCAGAGTCCTGTTAACCGTGGTCAAACGCTCATCGAAAAGGGCCTGGACAAGGCGCGTTTTTCCGACCCCCGACAACCCGACGATCCGAATGTTTCGGTTGGCAGGCAAATCCTCTCGCAATTCGTTCACAGCATCCAACGCGGAAAGGTCGCCATCTCTGCCAGATCGAAAAATCCGGACTCCATCATCGAAAAGGAATTCAGAGGATTCGTCCGTTTCGCCATGTGCCCACGCACCATATGGCTTCCAGCCCCTGAGCGGCTTCCCAAGAATCGATCTAAGCCAAACAGCGACCGCCGGGTGGGCTGACGCCCAATCGGCCATTTTCTGAGCATCGTAAAATCCCAGCTTTATCTTGCCGACATGCGGCGAGCCAACAAGAGCATCAGTCATCGCCTTTGCTCGTTCCGCCATGAACTTCTTGGAGACGTCATCCTGTGTGGAAACGATCACATATGCACCACTAGCCGCAGCGATTTCGTCAAAAACCTTGCGCAGCGTATATGTGGGCTCCGGTTTCATCTCGTCAGTGATCTTCGATGCAGGGAACTTCTCAGCTTTGACCTGGAATGCGGTCAAAGGGGCAAGGATGTAGCCTCCCGCCTTCACTGGATTGACGCTGGCGACCTCGACATCCACGCCGTCGTCTGCTGCACGTTGATTTCCTCCCCAGGTGATTGCCGCGCGGGAGCAACCTTGCCCTTCCAGCTCTGCCATGCTCAGACGAGCAACCAGTTCGCGTGCTTGCTCATCGTTGAGGGCCTTGATGTCGGCTTTGGTGATCGAGAAAAGAGGATGCATCGGGATTCCGCGGCAATGTCGGTTGGCGAAGTGTGAGGGCAAAAGGCGTCAGGTTCTGTAGGGGGTCGAGCTCATCTCTACCAGATCAGGATCGTAACCGCGGGCCTCAAGAAAGAATCTGATGCTCTTTTGCACGGCTTCGTCATTGACGCCGGGGCCGATCCTCACGGCGCTGATCGGCAGCTTCTTCTTTTTTGATTTCAATTCGAGATAGGGCAGCATCAGCTGCCCGCGTGGCCGAAACTTGAGTTTGTCGATCGGAGGGTTCCGGACAACCAGACGCCACTCTTGCTCTTCCCGGAATCCATAATGCTTGAATCTGGGTACCAGTGTCGCAAGCAGATCTTTGAATTTTCGTCGGATTGCATCGTCCTCCTCAGTCCCAAGCATGTAATCAAAATCATCGACAATATCCGGAAACTTTTCCGCTATCGCGGTTCTCAGGTGCCGTTTTGCCTCGTTTATACCGTAGGCAACCTGCAACAGCTCAGCATCGAGGTCGCTAAAGCAACTCCTTAGGCCGGACATTCTAAAGGTGACACTGACGCCTTGGCGTGAGGCGTATCCTCGCCATTGACTCAAAATGTCGGAGCGCTCGCAAAGGCACGCGATATAGGCTGCCGGCCGTTCAAAGTTCTCCATATCATCCGCAATGTCCTTGATCAGCTTCTGTCGCGCTTTTGCGGTCGACCCGACGGCCTTGCCGTCCAGGAGGTTGTTCAAAACCCTTTTGGTCTGCTCGACGCCGTGTTCAAGCTCTTGCGGATCGTTGAGAAACGCAGCGTGGCTGAGCCATAGCTCGTTATTTTCAATGATCCCCTTCAGACCTGAGAGATCGGTGTAATGCGTGAGGTGTGTAGGCGTCTTCGTGTCAGGGCTGGATTTTTTGACTGTTATGTCGCCTGACGTCTTCGTTTTCCTGGAGATGGCCATGCTTCGATCTCGATGCTGGATTTCACTGCAAGCGCGGGAGGGAAAGGTTGAAGACTCGAAATGTCATTGCGTTAGCAGTCAAACTACAGTCCGGCACGCGTTTCAATACTGCTCGCTGGATGGCTGCGGTTAATCCAGAGGTTGCTCAATTTTTGCTGCAAGTCGCAGGTCACTTGTGTCCGCGCCAAACTATTCTTGGCGATCAAGCAGTGCGGGGGTGACGCGATCGTACGGGGTGACGCTACTCTAAGTCTGCTAAGCCGACCGAATCTCATATGTCCGCCTTTGAGACTTCCTCACCCGATAGCGGACAGTCTGCTTTCGGCCCCAAAGCGGACACCCGCCCGTAGAGCCTATGTCCGCCACTGGCGCAAAGAGGTCATCCGCCGCGCACGTCTTGCGATATCATCGACTGCATTCTTGCTGATACTGAGATCGTGAGCGATCCACCGGTAACTGTGGCCTTCGATGGGCCATTCGCCCTCAGCCGGAACCGACTCCTACCAGACGAGACCGCGGGCCGCGACTTGCTCGACGCGGGTCACAACGCCACCCCGATGGAAGACCATCGTGTCGAACAGGTTGGACACCACGCAGGTGTGGTTCGGGATGATGAAGAGCTTCTCGCCGATCTGCGGCCGGGGGGTGGTGCAGTTCGATAGGTCGATCACGCCATGTTCTTCCGAGAGGCTGCTGATCCGCGTTTGGGGATAGCCGACGATCAGGCCGTAATCGCCAAAACCCTGAAGATCCGAGGTCAGCGCCTTCGAGCCGGCATCGATGACGGCGCGGTCGGCGGTTGGCCGTGACACGACGGTCGCCAGCACATGCATGGCGCAATCCTCCTCGGTGCAATGGCCCATGCGCACCATCTGGCGGTCGTTGTAGATATAGGTGCCTGCGCGGTGTTCCGTCGCCGATGTGACCAGATGCGCTTCGAACAGGCTTGGCGTTCCGCCATTGCTGACGATCGGGCAGGTTATGCCTTCCGGTTTCAGGTGGTCCAGCGTTTCGACGATGAAGGCTTCGACGGCGGCGGCCGATTGCGGCTTGGGGTAGGTGACGATGCCGCCGAAGGTGAGGCCGTCGGCAGCGGCGATGCGCTTGGCGAGCGAGGCGGCCTCCTCCGGCGTCTGCACGCCGCAGCGGCCGCCGCCGGTGTCGCATTCCACCAGCACGGTGATCGGCTTGTGGCCGGAAAAATGCGCCGCCAGCCCGTCGACCGTCGTTTCGCTGTCGGCGACGACCTTCAGCGCCGGGATTTTCTCGTTCAACCTGGCCAGGCGCTCGAGCTTCTGCTGTCCGAGGATGTTGAAGGTGATCAGGATATCGCCGAAGCCGGCTTCGGCGAAGACCTCGGCTTCCGTGACCTTCTGGCAATTGATGCCCCTGGCGCCTGCGGCAAGCTGCGCCACGGCCAATGCCGGGATCTTGTGCGTCTTGATGTGCGGGCGGAAGTTCAGCCCGTGCTGATCCATATAGGACTGGACGCGGGTGATGTTGGCAGCCAGCCGGTCTTCGTCGATGACAGGACGCGGCGTCGAGAGATCGGCGATCCTGTCTCCTGCCTTGGCGACGACGGCAAACCGGGCATCATGCATCTAGGCGGCTCCGCGTTCTCTACCATGTGGATCGGCGACGATCGGCCATATGGTCTTCGGCGCCCGCCGGTACGGCGTCGTCGCCGGATTATTGGGATAGGGCGTTCCGGCCGAGCAGTAAAGGATCTCCGCCGCGATCTTCGAGAAGGATGCGAAGAAGTGGTTGGTGGATTTGATCACCAGGATCTTCTGCCTCATGGGATCGATGCCCATCGCCGAAAACAGGCTCGGATCGAAGCTCTGGGCGCGCGTCGAATTGAGGATGATGTCGATGCCGTCAAGCACGATATGGGCGGCATCGCCGAAAGGCGCGAGACTTTCGCCGAACTGCATCTCGGCATTCTTCACCAGCTTGACGACCTTCACCGTGCCGTCGATCGGATTGCCGGTGCCGGGCGCCGACTTGGCGCCGAAGCGCAATGGAATCTCAGCCCCCTCGCCCGCCGCAAAACAGATCTGCACGGCCATCGGATCCCAGATGGTGCCGATCGCCGCGCTGCTGACGCCGCGGGCCAGCAGTTCCCCAAGAATAACCGTCGCATCCCCGGCCGTGCCACCGCCCGGATTGTCCCAGACATCGGCGATGACGACGGGCCATGCGGTAGCAGTGATCGCGCGCGAGACGGCTTGCTTCTCGTCGATCTGCGGGACCATGAAGGTGCCGCGCTTCGAAAACAGCTCGAGGCCGAGCTCACGCGCCAGAGCCGCGCCCTTTTCCGGCTTGTTGTCGGTGACGACAAGCAGCTTCGTCCCCATTTCGGGAACGTCGCCGACCATGAAACCGTGGACCACCGAGATCGACAGGATATCGGGATCATCCTTCTCGATTTGCATGATCTTGTCGACGAAGGAGCGCATCGGCTCGCGCGATGTCGGGAAGACGTCGATCATCCGGCAGTCGAACACCGAGATTTGAGGCTTGACCCGGCCTTCGAGCGTGTCGACGGCGATGCGCCAGAGATCCTCGGCGCGGTCGACGAAATCCGTATGCGGAAATTCCTTGAAATAGACGGCGAAATTAAGCGCCGCGACGCGCTTGGCAGTCAGATGGCTGTGCGGGTCGAGCTCGGCGCAGATGAGCACATCCGGCCCGACGATCTCGCGCATGCGCTGGAGAAGATCGCCTTCGGTATCCTCGTATCCGGCGGCCACCATGGCGCCATGCAGGCCCATGACGACGGCATCAACAGGCATTGCGGCGCTGAGCTGCCCGAGGATTTCGTCACGCAATTCCTCGTAAGTTGCCCGGTTGACGAGGCCGGCGGGGTCGGCCCAGGCGGCGGTTCCCTCGATCAACTGCCAACCTTTCTGTCGGGTGACGCGCCTTCCGACGGTGATCGGCGCTGTGCAGAGCGTCGGCGTTTCCGGATGCTGGCCGGGCGGCGCATAAAGAGAGGCTTCGAATGCGCGGCGATCCACGCAGATCGGGGAAAAGGTGTTGGTTTCGGTCGCCAGAGCTGCCGTGAAAATGCGCAAGAAAGTGGCCTTCGTGTTGTCGGCCTGCTTTACCCCATCGGGTTCGGCAGGTAGCCGGTGAAACCTGAGATCTTCCAGCGCCCTTGGTGCAGCCTGCAATAATAGAGCGTCTGCCATTGCAGGACGTCTCGGGTGCCGTCGGACTTGGAAATGCCGCCGTCGAACTTCTTGCGGACGAGCGCCATCTCGCCTTCGATCTCGATATCCTCGAGCGTCGTGGTGGTGAAGATCGCGGTGCGCGGATCTTCCGCAAAGCTCTGCGTGGCGAAATCCTGCGCCTGCCTCAGCCATTCCTGGCGATAGGCCGATAGCGTCGGAAATGCCAGCCGCCACCTGTCGGGGCTGACCTGCTTCTGGGCATCGATGCCGATGAAGCCCTCTTCGACGAAGTCATGCTCCACCATCGACCAATCGGCGGCGAGAAAAGCATCGATATCGCGCAGAACGAGCATTTCCCAGATCGCCTGCCGGGCGCTGTCGGAGGGAAAAGGATTCAGGAAAGGATCGCGCATATCTGCCCCGGATTGAAATTCTTTTCATAATTCGCGTTTTTCACTGGTCAAATTCTGCTTTCTATGGTCATTTGTCAACTTATCAAGAAAATAATTTGCAAGGACATCGGCATGCCCATCAAGCGCTATGGCACTGTTCAAACGGGCGCCGGCGGCAAGGCGCTGCCTTTCGCGCGTGCGGTCGAAGCCGACGGATGGCTCTATGTTTCCGGCCAGGTTGCGATGGAAGACGGCGAAATCATCGACGGCAATATCATCGCCCAGACCCATAAGACGATCGCCAATGTTCTTGAGATTCTCGAGGAGGCCGGATACGGCGTCGAGGATGTCGTGCGCGTCGGCGTCTGGCTCGACGATCCGCGCGACTTCTGGACCTTCAACAAGATCTATCAGGAGTATTTCGGGCAACACCCGCCGGCGCGTGCCTGTGTGCAATCGTCGATGATGGTCGATTGCAAGGTTGAGATCGACTGCGTGGCCTATAAGAAGAAGGATGCTTGAGGAATAAGGGTGGGAACGGGCTTGGATATCTTTTCGACATTGCAGGAAGACAAGAGCAAGCTCTCCCCCTCCGAGAGCCGCATCGCGGAGATCATCGTCAACGACTTCGAGTTCGCCGTGAACGCCTCGATCATCGAGCTCGCGGAACGGGCCGAGGTATCGCCGCCGACCGTCACCCGCTTTTGCCGGCGGCTGGGCTGCGAGAGTTTTTCCGACTTCAAGGTGCAGCTCGCCCGGACCGCCCATATCGGCGTTCGTTATCTGAAACCGGAATCGAAAAGCACCGATCCGGCCGATGTCGCCCAGGATATCATCACCAAGGCCCAGAACGCGCTGTTTCTGCTGCACCGGTCGCTTGATCTTGCGGCGATCGAAGCCGCCGTTTCTCACATCGCCAAGGCCGATATGATCTATGCCTTCGGCTCGGGCGGCAATTCGTCGATGATCGCCGACGAGCTGCAGAACCGGCTGTTCCGTCTCGGGCTTCGCATCACCGCCAGTTCCGATCACAGCATGCAGCTGATGATGGCGGCCGCGGCGAAGCCGGGCGACGTGCTGATCGGCTCGTCCTTCTCAGGGCGCAATATGGAACTGGTGCGGGCCTTCGAGCTTGCCCGCGGGGCCAAGGTGAAGACCATTGCCCTGACCCAGACGGCAAGCCCGGTTGCCAAGGCTGCCGAAATCGTCGTGCCGATCGACCTTCCCGAAGGTAACAACATCTATCGCCCGACCTCGACACGCATCGCCTACATCGCGACGGTCGATATTCTGTCGAGCCTGGTCGCCTATGCGGTGCAGCCGAAGGCGACGACCACGCTGCGGCGCATCAAGCAGCAGCTCGTCCTCCACCGCGACGGCGACGACCGGCAATTGCTTGGAGATTGAGGTTCATGAACGGGAGCGACAGAAAATGACGAAGTCGATAGCGATCGTCACCGGTGCTGCGGGCGATATCGGTGCTGCGATCGCCGCGCGGCTCGCCGATGACCACGATGTCGTGTTGCTCGCCGATATCGATGCTGCCGCTGCGGCTGCCGTGGCCTCAAAGCTCGGGCCGGACAATCGCTTCGTGGCCGTCGGATGTGACGTGACCAGCGAGGCGAGCATTGCGGAACTGGTCAGACGCGCCGCCGACGCCGGCGTGGTGCGAACGCTGGTCAATAATGCCGGGGCTGCCCGTGCGACAAGCCTTCACGAGACGACGCCCGAAATCTGGCGAGCGGACATTGCGCTCAATCTCGAAGCGGCATTCCTGTGTTTTCGCGCCGTCGAGCCGATGCTGAAGGCGTCGAAAGGGTCCGTCGTCAACATCGCCTCGGTCAACGGCATGAATGTCTTCGGACACCCGGCCTATAGCGCCGCCAAGGCCGGGCTTCTGCATTTCACCCGGCTGGTCGCCGTCGAATACGGCAAGTTCGGCATCCGCTCCAACGCCGTCGCCCCCGGCACGGTGAAGACGCAGGCCTGGGAGAAACGCGCCGCCGCCAATCCGAATGTTTTCGAGGAAGCCCGCCGCTGGTATCCGCTGCAGCGGGTCGTCGATCCCCAGGATGTCGCCAATGCCGTTGGCTTCCTTGCCGGTCCGCTCGCCGCAGCGATCACGGGCGTCTGCCTGCCCGTCGATTGCGGCCTGACGGCCGGCCAGGCCGAGCTGGCGCGGACCTTTTCCCAATCGGAACATTACTGACATTCAGATGAGCGCATGAGCCGCCTTTTCCCCGACGTCTTCCGCAATCCGGCGATCCGCGCCAGCATGATCGCCATTTTCACCTTCGGAATGGCAGGCGCAATGACCGCGCCCTATCGTTCGATCGTGGGCATCCGCGAATTGGGCTTGAGCGACGGCCTCTATTCCGTGCTGAGCTTCGCCTCGGCGGCCGTGAACGTGGTCATCAGCATCCTGCTCGGCAATCTCGCCGATCGGCTCGGCGAGTACCGTTCGGCGATGATCGGCGCCTGCATCTTCGGCATCGTCGGCTACGGCATGGTCTATACCTTTCCGAGCGCGGCGGTCTTCATCATCAGCGGGTTGCTGCCGCTGCCGATCTACGGGGCTTTGAATTCGCTGCTGTTTGCCAATGCACGCGCGGCGATGCACGGCATGAACCGGAGCGAGATGGTGACGGCCAACTCCGGCGCGCGCGCCATGATCTCGCTCTCCTGGGTGCTGATTCCGGGGATCACCGGCCTGCTGCTTTCGGGCGCATCTAGCATGCTGCCGGCCTATCTCTTTGCCGCCATCTCCTGCCTTCTCTGCCAGGGCATCATCCTCTTCGCCTTGCCGAAACGGGTGGGAACGGAGATGGCCGCGGTTCATCATCTCACCTATCTCGGCGCCCTGCGGCAGGTGATTTCGCCGCGGATTTCGGCGCATATCGCCGGTGTGGCGCTGATCACCAGCACGCTGCATCTGAACGACGCCCTTCTGCCGTTGATCGCCACCGGTGCTGCCCATGGCGCGCTCAGCGATGTCGGCATTCTTGTCGGCATCGTCGCCTTGCTGGAAATCGTCTTCATCATCGTCTGGTCGCGGATTGCACGGAAGACGGGGCAGATGACGGCGCTTGCGGCCGGCACCATCATCTATGCGGTGTTCCTCAGCCTTCTCGGCTTTGCCTCGCAGCCGTGGCACCTCTACGCGCTGACCTTGATCGCCGGCATCGGCGCCGCGGCGATCATCAGCATTCCGATCACCTATCTGCAGGATCTGATCGCCGATCGGCCGGGCCTCGGCAGCGCGCTGATCTCCGTCAATATCTTTGCCAGCGCCGGGATCGGCGCGCTGGTCTTTGCCGCCGGCACGTGGATGACAGGTTATTCCGGGACCGCCATCATGAGCGCTGTCACCGGCCTGTCGGGCATAACGATCCTCGGCCTGCTGCAGAGACGCAATGCCGTTGCGCCGGTTGACGCCGGGGTTCAATAGGCCTGACGAAGAATGCGGCTTTCATCGTTTTCCATCTTGTGACAAGGGTGGGGCACCATTTGCTTTGAAGGCGACATGAAGGCGATCTCCGGCACCAATCTCGAGCAGGCCAAATCTCACAACCGGCGTGTGGTGATCGAGGCCGTGCGGACGAACGGTCCGTTGTCGCGCGCGGCGATCGCGCGGATGACGGCGCTGACTGCCCAGACCGTATCCAACATCGTCGAGGAGCTGGAGAAGTCGCATCTTCTCGTCCCGGCCGAGGCACAGAAGCTGGCGCGCGGCCAGCCGATCATCCCCTATTCGATCAATCCCGCCGGCGCCTATTCGATCGGCCTCGAACTTGGCCGTCAACGGGCAAGCGGGGTTCTGACGGATCTCTCCGGTGCCGTCTGTGCGCGCATCGAGCGCCACGTCGAACATGCCGATCCGCAAAGGGCAATGCCCGCCCTGCAGGCGATCGTCGAGGATCTGCAGCAGGCCTTCGCCTTCGACCGAAACCGGCTGCTCGGCGTCGGCATGGCCCTGCCCGGCCGCTATGCCGATGGCGGCATCACCTCTCTCAGCCCGCAGAACCTGCCCGGCTGGCAGGATTTTCCCGTCGGGCATGAGCTGGAACAGCGGGTCAAGGTGCCGGTGCTGGTCGAAAACGATGCGACGGCGGCGGCGATCGGCGAGCGTCTTCATGGCGTCGCCCGCGGCTTGGGCAGCTTCGTCTATCTGTTTCTTGCCGGCGGCGGCGGCATCGGCGCCGGAATGTTCCTCGACGGCCACCTCTACAAGGGCAGCCGCAACAATGCCGGCGAGATCGGCCATATCATCGTCGAGCCGCACGGCAAGCTCTGCAGCTGCGGCAAGCGCGGCTGCCTGGACCGCTACATCTCGCCGACCGTCGCCTACGAATTCATGGGCATTGCCAATGCCGAGGAGCTGTCTTCAGACGATCTCGACGCGCGGATCGCCAAGGGCGGCGAAGGCCTGGACGCCTGGCTCGATCAGGCCGTCCAGCCGCTGCGGCAGACGCTCGACTTCCTCGAACTTGCCTTCGACCCGCAGACCATCGTGCTCGGCGGCAGCGTATCGACCTTGCTGATGCGCCGGCTCGCAGAACGGCTGGAGCCGCTGCACGTCCCGATCGATCCCGGCCAGAAGCGGACCATCCCCCGCGTCATGATCGGCATGACCGGCAAGGATACCGCCATCCTCGGCGCCGCCGCCCTGCCGATCTTTTCCGAAACCAATCCGCGCTTCGACGTTCTGCAAAAGCCGGTCGGCTAAATTGAGTTTAGCCGATAGCCGGCTTGGTCGTAGAGCCGGGCTACGGCGCGCGCGGCGACACAGCGACGGTCGACCGGCTATTCAAACAGAATGATACTTGAAGGAGTCGGCGGCATCGGTTTGACTGTGACGTCGGCAAGACCGGCCTGTCTTGCCATCTCAGTCAGCTCACTTTGTGTATAAGCCTGGCCCGCCGGGGTGCTGGCGAGCATCTCCCAGGAGAAAGCTGCCGGAAAAGGCGGCGACACGCGATCTTCGTTCGGCACGAAATCTACCGCGACGATCCGACCATCCTCTGCAAGGCCGGCGATGATCTTTCGCAACAGCTGGGCGCATGTCGGCAGATCGAAGTGGTGCAGAAAATTTGGAAGCAGGACGAGATCATAACCCGTGCCCCAATCGACATCGAAGGCGCTGCCGGCGATCGTCCGGTACCGGTCAGCCACGCCGGCTTTTTCCGCATTCTGCCGCGACAGCTCCAATACGGCGGCCCAATCGATGGCGACGATCTCCGCTGATGGAAAGGCTTTCGCAATTTCGATCCCGAAAATGCCTGGACCTGCAGCGATGTCCAAGACCTTTTTGGGAGACCTCGGCCAGCCGGAGATTTCGCCGGCCAGTATTTTGGCGCTGAGCCCGGTAAAGGAGCCCATGCCGCGCGCAAACTTCAACCAGACGGGATTGTCTGACGACATGTTCGCAAGCCCGGCCGAACCGCCGTTTCGCACGACGGCGGCCGGATCGCGCAGAAAATTATCCAGTATTTCGGGTGCGGCGACGAACTCGACAGCGGAGCCCATATAGGCCGGCGAATTGCGATCGAGGAACATTCTGGTCGCGGGAGTCATCCGGTACTGTCCGCTCTCCTTTGTCAGGAAACCATGTACCACGAGGTAGTCGCACAGGATGCGCACTCCACGTTCCGAGGCGCTTGTTGCCGAGGCCAACAAGGCTGCCGTTTTGCCCTCGCCGATATGAGTAAAGAGATCAAGCTCGATGGCCGCCTTGATCGCCGCCGTCTTTCGGCATGCAAACAGGGCATCGACCACGAGTTCGGGCGACACGACGCCAACATGGGCGTCTTCGACGATTGTTTCCATTGGGATCTCCCAGAGCCCTCGATCGTTCTTGCCTGGCAGCTCCAGCCGCAGAAATTATGCGCACATTCGCATATTCTACAATACTTACCACGCTAACCCGATCGGGTGCCCCAACGGCCGACCGCCAACCTCGCAGACCTACTCAAAGCGTATGAAAGACGGCTCGGTGGCGCCGACCAGGAACATTCTATCACGGTCCCAATCCTCGCCTTAATGCATGTCGCCCGGAAGTGTGCAGCGGTTCCGGGATAACGACACGCATAAAAACAAAGGCCTAAAGCGCGTCGCATGAATCAAGTTTGATGCGACGCGCTTTAGGATTCCTGCAGCCCATAAAGCAGCGGCATCAGCCCTGCCAGCGCCTTGAAACGCTCCCACGACTTGGATGACGGTTTCGTCCAGCCGGTTTCGGCCAGTGCCGAAAGGCGCGGGAAAACCAGACGGTCGAAAACGGCGCGATCCGTCATCGGTTCCGACCAGATGCAGGCCTGGATGCCGAGCAGTTTTTGTTTCTGGCTCGCTGTCCAGCCGCCGATGGGATCGAAGGTGTAGAGCTTTTCCGCATCCGAAGTCCCCGCCCAACTGGCGCCGGGCTCATCCCAGTCGGGCCTGAGCGCCATATCGAGGTAATAGACCTGCCCGGGGCAGACGACCATCTCGTAGCCGCGTTCGGCGAGTTCGGCCGAGACCTCGACATTGCGCCAGCTGCAGAGATAGCTCTTCGCTTTGTCGATGACATCGCCGTGCGCCGCCTCTTCCCATCCGCCGGTGATGCAGCCCTTGCTCGCCAGGAAGCGCTGGACTCGGTTCAGGAATTCCGCCTGCAGGACGGCCGCACCCGAGCCGTGGATATCGTCGGCGCCGTGGGTGTTGGTCACGACGTTCAGCCGCTTGGCATGCGCATCGGCAACCTCGCCGCCGGCGACTGTGCGCAGGCGCTCGAGTGCTTCCGGCGAGCCGGACCACGCGCCGAGGGGAACTTCGTCGGCGCCGAGATGGATGGTCTTGAACGGAAAGAGCTCGATGAGTTCCGTAAGGATGGTCTCGACGATCTCGTAGGTCTTCTCGCGGGCCGGATTGATGCAATTGTCTGGAAAGCCCTGAACCGAATAATAGCTGCCGACCTCGGCCGGATCGCGCAGCTCCGGTATCGCCTGCAGCATCGCGTAGCAGTGACCGGGCACATCGATCTCCGGCACGATCTCGATGCCGAAGCTCTTTGCGTGGGCGACGATCTCGCGGATAGAGGCTTTGGTGTAATAGCCGCCTGTACGGGCCGGGCTGGAACCGAGCAGCGGCGGAACGGCAAGGCCGTGGCCGCGCCAGGCGCCGATCTCGGTCAGGGCGGGATAGGCGTCGATCTCGACGCGCCAGGCCTCGTCGTCGGAAAGATGCCAGTGGAAACGATTGAGCTTGTTCCAGGCCAGCACCGCCAGCAGCTTCTTGATCTCGGCTTCGCCGTAAAATTGGCGGGCGACATCGAGATGCAGGCCGCGCCAGCTCATCGACGGCTCGTCGACAATTTCGCCCGAGGCCGGAAACCGGAAGACACCGGGATGCAGCCTTGCACCGCGCCAGATCTGGCCAAGTGTCACGAGGCCATAGAGAAAGCCGGTCCGGCTGCTTGCCTCGATCGTGATCGTCTCACCCTCGAAGCTCAGCCGATAGGCCTCCGGACTGAGCCCTGCGGCATCTTTCAGGGCAACCGGGACCGCGCCTTCCGCCTCAGTCCGCACGATGCCTTCGACGGCGAAGAGATGCTCCACCAGCGCCGCGAAGCTTCGCGCCGCCTCCTCCCCTTCCCCGCTCCGTGCCTGCGGCGCAAAACCGGCCGGCAGCGGCTGGCGCGAGGTGACGGCCACATGGTTCGGCCAAGGGATGATCGACACCTGGACGGGCGCATTGACGGGTACCGGATAGATCTCGGCGCCGCGTTTCAGCGGCGCATTGCTGACCGAAGAGCGCGTCGGCTCGATACCGAGCACGATGGTGCTGCCGTCGGAAAGCGCGAGATAGGCGCTCGTCGCGCCGTCCGTCCAATGACGGAAATCCCGGCTCAGCGCGTAGACCGATATCGTCCACGTCTCGCCGGCGCCGAGTATGAAATTGGCCGGCGGCTGGAATTCGGTGAAATTCGAGATCCGCTGTGAGACCGTTGCGCCCTCGACGCGTCCGGCCGGATCGACGCGGCCCGGACCGCTGACGCAGAGCGAGAAATTCGAAAGCGGCTCGGCGCCGAGATTTTTGAGGCGCAGGACGTAGGAAAAATCCTTGCCATCCGCAGCCGGGTTCCAAAGGGTTTCGAGCCGCAGGTTTTTCGGTCGCGGTGTGGACATGGTCTCTCTTCCTCTTGAAAATCAGGGCTTGAACATTCCAGCGCAGTGCCGGAAGCGAATTGGAGTTTGAAGTCAATCAAATTGATTTAATATCGATAGCCAATTTTTCGCCGGCGCGTCAATTGCCGATCTCAAATCTTCCGCAAGTCACCGTCGGGTGGGTCTTGATGAGCTTCATTCAGAAATTGGCCGGTGGACCGAAGGCGCAGAGCGATCGCATTTGGTGACGAAGCAGCCAATCCGTGCGTAGCAGACACCTTCGCGGCAACTGCCGGACATCCGGCCAAAGATGGCTCTTTGCCCCGATATGCCTGTTGACTGTCGATCGTCTCGATCGCAAACATGATCGGTATTGTCACCGGGATCATCGCATGTCGCAACGACGCCAATCTGCCCGTCCCGGTGAAACGCCCGCCATCGTGTGGCTCGGCTTCATCGCCATGTGCATCGGCATGTTCATGGCGATCCTCGACGTCCAGGTGGTGGCGACCTCGCTGCCGACCATCCAGTCGGCGCTGGGTATCGATCCGGATCAGATGAGCTGGATACAGACGGCCTATCTTATCGCCGAAGTGGTGGCGATCCCGCTGACCGGCCTGCTGACGCGGCTTTTGACGATGCGGTGGCTGTTCGTTACCGCCATCAGCCTGTTCGTCGCAGCTTCCGCCGGCTGCGCTGCCAGCGGCAGCTTCGGTGAGCTGGTGGCCTGGCGGGTGCTGCAGGGCTTTTCCGGCGGAACCTTGATCCCCTCGGTGTTTTCGGCCGTGTTCATTCTTTTCCCCAACGAGCGGCAGGCGCTGGCGACGACGATCGCCGGCGTGCTTGCGGTGCTGGCGCCGACCGTCGGGCCGATCGTCGGCGGATGGCTGACCGAGACCTATTCCTGGCACTGGCTGTTCCTGATCAACATCCTTCCGGGCATTGCCTCGGCAATCCTGGCGGCTCGCTTCCTGCCGCGACAGGCGGCCGATCCGTCGGAGCTCAGGCATCTCGACGGCCTGTCTCTTTTCTTGATGGCGACAGCGCTGACGACGCTGGAACTCAGCTTGAAAGAGGCGCCGACCAGCGGCTGGGCCTCTGCCTATGTGCTCAGCCTGCTCACGGTCTGCCTGGCGTCTGGGGGCGTTTTCATCCGGCGAACGCTGCGCCGCAGCCGGCCGATCGTCGATCTCGGCAATTTCACTGACCGGAATTTTCTCGTCGGCTCGGTTCTGAGCTTCGTGCTTGGTATCGGCCTGTTCGGCTCGGTCTACCTGATGCCGGTCTTTCTCGCTTTTGTCAGGGGCCACGACGCCCTTGAGATCGGCATGACGATGCTGGTCACCGGCATCGCCCAGCTGATCACGGCGCCGGTCGCCGTCGCGCTGGAGAAGCGTTTGGATGCGCGGCTGCTGTCGGCCGCCGGTTTCGCCCTGTTTGCCATCGGCGTCGGCATGAGCGCCTTTCAGGATCCGCGTTCGGATTACGACGCGATGTTCTGGCCGCAGGTCGTGCGCGGCGTCGCCATCATGTTCTGTCTGTTGCCGCCGACGCGGCTGGCGCTCGGCACGCTCCCGGCCGATCGCATTCCCGATGCCAGCGGTCTTTTCAATCTGATGCGCAATCTCGGCGGGGCGATCGGCATCGCGCTGATCGACACCATCATCTACACCCGCTCGGAACCACTGGGCCAAGCCCTCTGGGCGCGCCTTCAGGCCGGCGACATCGAGGCTGCGACCTTCGTCGGCGCTCCGCTTGCGGCCATATCGGGACATAGCGGCAGTTTCGACGCCGATACCACGGCGCTGCTCGATCCGCTGATCCAGACTGCGGCAAGCGCGCAGGCGATCAACGAAGCCTGGATGGTCATCGCCGTCCTCACTGGCTGCGCTCTGCTTTGCGTGCCCTTCGCCAGACGGTCGGCGCCGGCGTGAAGACCGTCGCTGACGAACCCGCTCTAACTTTAAAGAGAATCAGTCAACAAGCTGAATTTGCACATTCACCACGCTCTGACCTCGGCTGACTGAAAGAAAACAGGTAAACAGAAATGCTGATCAAGCAAACCGACTATCATCGGATTTATCGAGTTATAAATAGCTTGATCCTAAATGAGAACGGAAATCCCGCGCACGCCTGCATGTACTTTGCTACATTCGGCTCGTTCATTCTCGAACGGCACTATAAGGTGAAAGCGACGCCCAAAGGCGGCCTTGCGGCATACAATCTGGATGGGACAATGATCCTATTTGCCGACCACCGTGAGGATGGTTACGTCACAGGAGCTGGTGAGAATTTCCATTGCTGGGTCGAAGCAGAGGGTTGGGCCATTGATTTCATGGCCCCTGCGTTTTCAGAGACAGCGGCAGGTCTCCAGGTCCCGTCAAAGATGTTTCAACGGCCCTTGTCATCCATGGCGTCCAGCATCAATGGTTTGGATCACTCCGGAGACTTCTTCTATTTGTCCGAACCTGCCGCGACCGCCGCTCGTTTTCAGGATTGGCACAAACTTGCGATGATCGGCGATCTTGCAAGTGTTGCAGCAACGTGGTTTCGAAAGACTCCTAAAAATATGGCTGCCGCTATTTCCGTGGACGATCGGTCAGGCAAGACCACAAGCGTTCCTCTTGTCGGCAATCCTCTTGTCGGCAGTTGGTGAGCGACGCGCCACGGCTCTAGCGGAATTGTCTACTGCCTTTCTCGCCGCAAGGGGCACAGGAAGGCACGACCGCGGCAAGCGCGCAGGCGATCAACGAAGCCTGGATGGTCGTCGCCGTCCTCACGAGTTGCGCCCTGCTCTGCGTGCCCTTCGCCAGGCGGCCGGCGTCTACGTGACATAGGACGACAGGTTGCCCGATCGACCGGCTGCCGGTAAGATTTCTCTCAATCATTTTGCGTCATCCTCCAGTTCCCCTCTGAAGCCAATCGACGAGATCTCAATGGCCCCGGACCTTGACCGCAGTCTTCAAATGCCCCGCCGCGACGACCTTGGCCTCCTTGCGATCAGCAACGGCTCCGGCCTGTCGATATCGGCGCTGCCGAACGGCACGCTGTTTGCCATCGAATATGCCGACGACAAGGGATCGGTGCAGGTCAACCAGATCCAGGGCTCGCCGCTCATCGGTGGTATCGGCCGCCTTTACCTGCGGGTCGGCGGCGCTCGGCCCGATGTCGTCGAAATCGTCGGGCCGCGCGCCAATGGCAGCTTCGGACATAAGGCCACCAGCTTCTCCTGGAGTGGTGAGGCCGGGGATATTCACTATAACGTCCGGCTCGAGCTGCATCCTTCCGAGACGGCCTGGTTCTGGCGTGTCGCCATCCGGCATCTGAAGGATGGAACGTTGCCGGTCGATCTGGTGCTGATCCAGGATGTCGGTCTCGGCGATCGCGGCTTCCTGATGAACAGCGAAGCCTATGCCTCGCAATATGTCGATCACCATATCGCCGATCACCAGGCATTCGGACCTGTGGTGATGAACCGGCAAAATCTCAAACAGGGAGGTGGCCGCAATCCTTGGCTGGCGCAGGGTTGCCTCGACGGGGCAGTTGCCTATGCCACGGATGCGATCCAGCTGGTGCAGGCGAGAGACCGTCTCGACGACCGGCTGGTCGGCCGCTTCGGCACCAGCCTGCCGAGCAAACGGCGCCAGCAGGAAACGGCCTGCTCCGCCATCCAGTCGAAATTGCTGTCTGTCACCGCAAGCGGCGCGACCGCGACCTTCTTCGCCCTCTTTGCCGCCGATCATCTCGAGGCGTCGAGCGATGCCGATCTTGCGCGGCTCGGCGGGCTCGCGGCGGCAGACGGTGCGATCGCCGATATCGAGGAGACGGCGCCGGCCCGCAGCCTGCTGCAGGACGCGTCACTGTTGGAGGTCGAGCCGCTCGACAAAAAGGCGATAGGCCGGCTCTATCCCCAGCGCAGCCTGGAGGAACGCGTCGACGGAAAGCTGCTGTCGTTCTTCGTGCCGGACGGCGTCCTCAACCGCCATGTCGTCTTGCGCGAAAAGGAATTTTTGGTGGCGCGCCGCCACGGCGCGATCGTCAGAAGCGGCCAGAATATGCTGCTCGACGATTCGACCCTTGCCGCCACCTGTTGGATGCAGGGCATTTTCGCCGCGCAGCTGACGATCGGCAACACTTCCTTTCACAAGCTGTTTTCCGTCTCCCGCGATCCCTACAACCTGACGCGCGCCAGCGGGCTGCGCATCATGGTGGATGTTGGCGCCGGCTGGCAGCTGCTGGCGGTGCCGTCGGCTTTCGAAATGGGGCTCAGCGATTGCCGCTGGATCTACAAGTGCGCCGACCGCACCATCATTGTAACGGCGGTCGCCTCCGGCGAGGAAGCGGCGATGCAGTGGGCCGTCTCGGTCGAGGGCAAGCCGTGCCGCTTCCTGGTGTTCGGCCATGTCGTGCTCGGCGAGCGTGAATATGACGCGGGCGGCCAGATCGAATTCGATACCTCAGGCAAGCGCATCCTGTTTCGGCCGGATCCGGCCTGGCTCTGGGGCGAACGTTATCCCGAGGCCGCCTATTGGCTGGTGAGCGCGACCCCCGATGCCATCGAGGAGATCGGCGGCGACGAACTGCTCTATGGCGATGGCGTCACGCGCAACGGCGCCTTCGTCGCGCTCAGATCCCGGCCGACGCAGGCGCTCTCCCTGGCCGTCGTCGGTTCGATGACCGATGCCGAAGAAGCCGAGCGGCTGGCAGAGCGTTATCAGGCCGGCGTCACCGATGAGGCCATGCTGGCGCCGGCCTCGACATTCTGGCGCAACACCGTGCGCGGCCTGGCGATCGGCGACCCTTCGCCCGACCTTGCCGCGCAGACGACCCTGCTGCCCTGGCTCGCGCATGATGCCATCGTGCATGTGAGCGTGCCGCACGGCCTCGAGCAATATACCGGTGCGGCCTGGGGCACACGCGACGCCTGCCAGGGGCCGATCGAGTTCCTGCTTGCCTATGAGCATGATCGCGAAGCCAAGGAGGTGCTAAAGACCGTTTTCAGCGAACAATACCTTGAGAAGGGCGACTGGCCGCAGTGGTTCATGCTGGAGCCCTATGCCAACATCAGGGCGGGCGACAGCCACGGCGATATCGTCGTCTGGCCGCTGAAGGCGCTCTGCGACTATATCGAAGCGACGGGTGATCTCGCCATCCTTGACGAGAAGCTCTCCTGGCGCGATGAAAAAACCATGCAGAGGGCGGCCCAAACCGACACTATCGCGATCCATGTCGAGAAACTGCTCGACACCGTCCGCGAAGCTTTCATCCCCGGAACGCATCTGATCCGCTATGGCGAGGGAGACTGGAACGATTCCCTGCAGCCGGCCGATCCACATCTGCGCGACTGGATGGTCAGCAGTTGGACCGTTGCCCTGCTCTACGAGCAGATTGTCCGTTACTCCGCAATCCTGCGCCGACTCGGCCACGGCGTCGAGGCCAAGGGGTTGAGGAAGGTAGCAACGGCGATGCGCCGGGATTTCAACCGTCATCTGATGCGGGATGGCATCGTTGCCGGCTACGGCATCTTCGATCCCGCCCATGACGGCGTCGAATTGCTGCTGCACCCGAGCGATAAGCGCACCGGCCTGTCCTACTCGCTTATCTCGATGACGCAGGCAATGCTCGGCGGCCTGTTCACACCCGATCAGCGACGCGCTCATATGAAGCTGATCGACAAGCATCTGCGCTTCCCCGACGGCGTGCGGCTGATGGAGAAACCCGCGACCTATGCCGGCGGACCGGAGACGCTGTTTCGCCGCGCCGAATCCTCCTCCTTCGTCGGTCGCGAGATCGGGCTGATGTATGTGCATGCGCATCTGCGCTATTGCGAAACGCTGGCGCTGGACGCCGAAGCCGACGAACTCTGGAAGGCGATTTCAGTCGTCAACCCGATCTCGGTCACGACAGTGCTGCCGCATGCTTCGCTGCGCCAGCGCAACAGCTATTTCAGCAGCAGCGATGCGGCCTTTCATGACCGTTATCAGGCCGCGGCCGAATGGGAGCGCGTCAAGGCGGGAGAGATAGCCGTCGACGGCGGGTGGCGGATCTATTCAAGCGGCCCCGGGCTCTACACCAGGAGCGTTGTCGAAAATATCCTCGGCTTCAAACGGCGCTTCGGCCGGCGCAGACGCAAACCGCTGTTGCCTGAGGTTCACGCCTCCGTCGAGTTGCGGACGGATCATGCCGCTTGGCGGCGGCTAATGAAGCCGAAGCCCGACGCGTAATATTCACGACGAAGTGCTGGCGTCGCGCAGTTCTTCGAAGCGGGCGGCACTCTTCGAGAGGTGGGTTCGAATGGCGCGGCGGGCGGCGGCCTCTTCGCCGTCGCGGATCGCCGCGAATATGGCATGGTGTTCCCGGCGCATGCGCGCCGCATGGCGCTTGCGCTCGGCCGCCGTCATTTTGTCCAAGCGTGCCCATTGCCGCGGCACCATGAGGTCGCCGAACGTATCGAAGAGGCGGCCGTAATAGGAGTTCTGCGTCGCGACCAGAATGGACCTGTGAAAGGCGTAGTCTTCCTGCGCCCCGTATCCGCCCTCCTCCAGCGCCTTGTCGAGCGCATCGAGCCGATCCTGCATGCGGTCGAGATCCTCAGGCGTGCGCCGCAGCGCGGCAAGACCGGCGGCTTCGTATTCGACCCCCATGCGCAGCTCCAGCACGTGCAGAACCTCGTCGATCGACTGCAGGTCGTTGGGAATGATCGAGAAGGATCTGGGGGTCGGATCGTTCGCGACGAACGCCCCAAGCCCTTGCCGCGTGGTGATCAGGCCCTTGGCGCGCAGGGTGGCGAGCGCCTCGCGGACGATCGTCCGGCTGACGCCGGTCGTCCTCATGATCGCCTGTTCGGTCGGCAGGCGCTGGCCGGGCTTCAGATCGCCGGATTCGATCTGTGCCATCAGCGTATCGGCAAGGCCGCTGCGCAGGTTCGGCGGCTGCCGAGTGGTGGTAACCGCGTTGTCCCTATCCGTCATCTTGTGTCGATCCTGCCCCGATGCGGCTGCGCCAGCCTCATTTCCTTTTGCTAACGCATGCCGGCAGGAAAGGCAAAACGACGTAAGTCACGGCAGCTCCGGATGATGCGGATCACCGCTCAACGTGCCAGCCACCCGCCGTCGACAGGCAGC
The DNA here is from genome assembly GCF_017357385.1 of Rhizobium sp. NZLR1. Lineage (NCBI taxonomy): Bacteria > Pseudomonadati > Pseudomonadota > Alphaproteobacteria > Hyphomicrobiales > Rhizobiaceae > Rhizobium > Rhizobium sp. NZLR1. The sequence goes on from NZ_CP071634.1 coordinate 363,018, forward strand.
ACCGTGCCGTGCACGTAATCGGAGGCCGACGATGCCAGGAACACCGCGGCACCGCCGAGTTCATCCGGCGTTCCCCAGCGCCCGGCCGGAATGCGGGCAAGGATGGCGGAATTGCGGTCGGCATCCTCGCGCAGCGCCGTGGTGTTGTTGGTGACGAAATAACCGGGCGCGATGGCGTTGACGTTGACGCCCTTGCCGGCCCATTCGCAGGCGAGCAGCTTGGTCAGGCCGGCAAGACCGCTTTTCGAGGCGGTATAGGAGGGGATGCGGATGCCGCCCTGGAAGGAGAGCAGCGAGGCGATGTTGATGATCTTGCCTCTGCCCTTGTCGACCATATGGCGACCGGCCGCCTGCGACAGGAAAAAGGCGGTCTTCAGGTTGACGTCGATCACCGCGTCCCAGTCTTCCTCGGTGAAGTCGAGCGCATCGGCGCGGCGGATGATGCCGGCATTGTTGACGAGGATGTCGAGGCCGCCAAAGGTCTGGATGGTCTCAGCGACGATCCCCTTGACTGGTTCGATCGTGCCTAGATCGGCCTTGACGACATGGAAGCGGCTTCCCGCCTGCTTCACCAGCGCCTCGGTTTCGTCCATCGAGGAGCGCCCGACGGCGACGATCGAGGCGCCGGCCTCGGCCAGCGCTGCCGCGATGGCTTGGCCGATGCCGGTATTGGCGCCGGTGACGACGGCAGTCCTGCCGGAAAGGTCGAAGGGGTTCGCCACCACGATCACCTCAGATCCGCAATGGCGATATGGTCCATGTCGGTGAAGCTCTTGTTGTCGCCGGCCATTGCCCAGATGAAGCTGTAATTCTTGGTGCCGGCGCCGGAATGGATCGACCACGGCGGCGAGATGACCGCCTGTTCGTTGGCGACAAGCATATGCCGGGTCTGCTGCGGCTCGCCCATGAAGTGGAAGACGCGCTGCTCGGCTTCGAGATCGAAATAGAGATAGGCCTCCATGCGGCGGTCATGCGTATGGGCCGGCATGGTGTTCCAGACGCTGCCCGGCTCGATCATGGTGAAGCCGAGGGTCAGTTGGCAGGACTGGCAAACCTCAGGATGGATGAACTGGTAGATCGATCGCTTGTTGGCCGTTGCCGCGTCGCCGGGCGTCAGGTGGCGGGCTTTCTCGCGGGTGAGCAGCACCGTCGGGTGCGCTTGATGTGCCGGCGTCGAGACCAGATAGAACTTTGCCGGATTGGCGGCATCCGCGCTCTCGAACCGGACGTCCTTGGCGCCCTTACCGGCATAGAGGCAATCATACTTGGCAAGATCGTAGCGGGTGCCGTCGACGACGATGCGGCCGGCGCCGCCGATGTTGAGCGCGCCGAGTTCGCGCTCGGCTAGGAAGGTTTCCTGGCCGATCGCCGTCGGCGCCGTCAGCGCCAGTCCATCGGCCAGCGGCGTCGCGCCGCCGATGACCATGCGGTCGTAGTGGGAATAAGTCAGCCGGATCTCGCCGCCCGCAAAGACGGTTTCCACCAGAAAGTGACGCCGCAGCGTCTCCGTGTCGTATTCGCGCACGGCCTCGGGATGGGAGGCGTGCCTCACGTCGATCTGCATGTCAAAATTCCTTCAGTTTCGTTGTCGTCAAGCGTCGTTGCTCCCGCGAGAGCCGGATCAGCTCGGCGGCCGTTTCACTCCGCAATGAACCGAATGGTTACATAGTTGTACGACAAATTCGAAGTCAATATGTTTCTGCAGCACCGGCTCGCAGTGGGCGGTGGCCGCAGGAATCGGAAGTAAAATCAGCGATAAGCAGGAAAAAGTCACCAATGCCGGGCGACGGATCGCGAGCGGCGGTTTTGGCGCGATCGGCCAAAAACGAAAAAGCCTGCCGCGGGAGGAGGTGCGGCAGGCTTTCGAAAAAACCGAACGACAGCTGGGAGGAGGAGTGCTGCCGTTCCCGCAGACGACCCTGGGAGGAGGATGGGGCGCCCGCATGTCGAAGGGATGCGGGAGGAGGTGCATCGCTTTGATAGAAATAATCATACTTATTTCGTGCTTAGTTGGTAGGCATTTTTTTGCAAGGCAGCTATGCGCTATGCGAAAAGCGGGCGGCTCCCTCGCCGTGGTTCCATCAACCGGGAGCCCAAAAGCAAAGCGCCCGCTTCTAGAGAAAGCAGGCGCTGGCCAAGTGTCGATAATGCTTAGTCTGCGGGCCGTTAGCGGGCGATGGCAGCGCGAGCGATGTTGCTGATGTCGCTGCGGCCGATGCCGAGGTCGTTCAGTTCGCGCGTGGACATACGGCCCAGTTCAGCGACCGTCTGACGGTACTTGCGCCAGTTATTGAAAGAGCGTGCTACGTTCATGATGATCCCCTTTCGATGGGCTTTCGAAGCCTAGCTGCCAGTCCTTGGCGCTTCGTTCGCTTCGATGACTTGTATATAATACGAGCCGATCGATTGTTGCAGCGCCAATGCATCACTGCACCTATGCGACGCTTGCATGGGTCGTCAGATTTGGGAGTTGTTTCTGCTCAAGATTTGAAACGATCGAAGGCCGTCAGCCGGACGATCGGCGGCTCCGCCTCTTTCCATCGGTAAATTTCCGAGCGCAGATAGGACAGTTCGTCGCCGAGATCGTCTTCGCCGACTTCGATCCACCAGGACTTCAGGCGGCCGTCGCTTCCATCAGACCAGCGATAACCCCTCGCCTTCAGATGGTCCTTCATCTCGAACGGGCTGTGTTCGGCAAAGAGACGGATGCGGCAGCACTGGCTGGCGCTGTAAAGCTCCGCGAACGGGCTTTCGCCGTCGCCTTGTTCCCGATCGAGGATTTCCAGCAGCGCGTGGCAGTCGTCCACGGCACGATGGCCGTCATGGAAATAACCGGCCTGGCCGACGAGATAGCCGAGCTTGGTGCCTTCGAAACCGCGGGCGCTCCAGTCGATTTCCGAAACCGAGCAGGCCCAGGCCTTGCCGGCGAAAACCTTCGAGAAGGCTTCGCAGAACGGCCGGTCGAACCCGGCATTGTGGGCGATGATCAGATCCGCCGGCTCGATCAGATCGCTTAGCGATCTTATATCGATGACCTGGCCTTCGACCATCGCATCGGTGATGCCGGTCAACCGGGTAATTTCCGGCGGTATCGGCCGCGATGGCTGTTGCAGGCCGCCATAGATGCCGACGATGTCGCCGATCGCACCGCCGTCGTCGAATGTGAAAGCGACGGCGCCGATTTCGATGATCTCGTCGCTGCGGTGATTGAGACCTGTGGTCTCCGTATCGAGAATGACGCCGAGCCGCGAAAACTCCGGCCGTCTGGCGGCTGCGACCGGCCGGGCAGTCAGTTTCCTGAGGATGCGGTAGTTGCCGCTCTCTTCAAGCGCCCGCGCCATCTCTTCGTCGGAATAGGCGGCCGGCTGCGATAGCCGCCGGCGCGACGGGTCGCGTAGCTGGACCACCGCGGGCGATGCCTTGGCAAACATGTCGAGTTGCGAATCTCTGTTCACGCTCATCGGATCTATATGTCATGGAGACGCAGTTTAATCCATCGCGCGCGGCGCTATACACCCTTGCGTTTCGGGGACACGGAGGCTTAGCTGAGCGGTGAGCGGCGGGAGGAGAATGCATGCCTGGTGACAACGGCAGGGGCGCCGAGAAGGATGTCGTCATCATCGGCGCTGGCGCCGCCGGCATTGCCGCTGCTCGTCGCCTGCAGGCAATCCGCCCGGATCTTTCCATCCTGCTGCTTGAAGCGGGCGATCGTCTCGGCGGCCGCGCCTGGAGCGTCGGGCTGCCTGAAGCCGGCGATATCGCACTCGATCTCGGTTGCGGCTGGCTGCATGGGGCGCGGACCAACGCCTGGACCGCGATCGCCGGTGAGGTCGGACTGGCGGTCGACCATACACCGGCGCCCTGGAACGGCGGCCGGCGGCTGCAGCGGGACGATGCGGAGACCCACGCCGCGCGAGCGGCGATCGGTGACTATTTCGAACGCCTTGAAAGCCATGAAGGCGATGACACCGATCTGGCCGAGATGCTCGAACCCGGCAATTCCTGGAACGGGCAGATCCGGGCGATCGGCACCTATATCACCGGCGCCGAGCTGGAACGCTCGTCGGTCCTCGACTACAACCGATACGACCCCGGTCCTGGCCCCGATTGGCGGGTGCGCCAGGGCTATGGGACGTTGATCTGCCGTTACGGCAGGCCGGTTGCGACGAGGCTCGGCGTCGAAGTGACGCGCGTAAATCACCGCCATGCCGGCCGCATCGACATTCAGACGAACCAGGGTGGGCTCAGTGCCCGTGCGGTGCTGGTGACGGTTTCGACGAATGTGCTTGCCGCTGGCAAGATTGTTTTCGACCCGCCTTTGCCCGAGAAGATCGAGGCAGCGGCGCGGTTGCCGCTCGGGCTCGCCGACAAGCTCTTCCTCAGGCTCGCAAATCAGCAGGCGCTGCCGGCTGATACCCATATGCTCGGCTCCATCAGCCGCGGCGCGACCGGCACCTATCAGCTCCGGCCACTCGGCGCTGCCGTCGTCGAAGCCTATTTTGCCGGCGACCTCGCGCATGATCTGGAGCGGGAGGGAAAAGAGGCCGCCTTTGCCTTCGCTGGGGATGAACTGGCGGCAGCATTCGGCGCCGATATCCGCAAGGAATTGTCGGTGGCGGCAATGTCGGCCTGGGCCGCTGCACCCCATATCGGCGGCTCCTATTCCTATGCCGAGCCGGGCGCCTCCGATCTGCGCAGCCGTCTCGCTGCACCGCATGACCAGCGGATCTTCTTTGCGGGCGAGGCCTGTTCTCGCTCGCGTTACTCGACGGCGCACGGCGCCTATGAGACCGGGGTCGCTGCAGCCGATCTGATCGACGGGTCGTTCTCGAGAAAAGCGTAACCGTCGCCGGTGGCGCCCGCGGGAATATTTTTTCCCACTTGTGGCACCGGTCGGATTGGTTATGCTGCCCTCGCCCCTGCGCCAGATTGAGCCCAGGGCGCCAGACGTCATCCGGCGGCAAGTGGCCGCCTCAAGCACGATATTGACATTGATTGCGGGAGCCCCGGCTTCTACCCCGACGGTTTTGCACGTCGGCTGTGGGTCTCCGCATGAGGAGGAAAAATGGATTATCGCAAGCTCGGTTCCAGCGGGACCGTCGTCACTGCCTATTGCCTCGGCACCATGACCTTCGGCGCGGAGGCCGACGAGGCGGCCTCGCACAAGCTGCTCGACGATTATTTCGCCTGGGGCGGCAATTTCATCGATACTGCCGATGTCTATAGCGCCGGCAAGTCGGAAGAGATCATCGGACGCTGGCTGAAGGCCCGCCCGACCGAAGCCCGCCAGGCGATCGTCGCCACCAAGGGACGTTTTCCGATGGGCAACGGACCGAATGACATCGGCCTGTCGCGCCGGCATCTCGGTCAGGCGCTCGACGATTCTCTCCGCCGCCTCGGCCTCGAGCAGATCGATCTCTACCAGATGCATGCTTGGGACGCGCTGACGCCGATCGAAGAGACGCTGCGCTTCCTCGACGATGCGGTATCATCAGGCAAGATCGGCTATTACGGCTTCTCCAACTATGTCGGCTGGCATATCGCCAAGGCATCCGAAATCGCCAAGGCGCGGGGTTATACCCGCCCGGTGACGCTGCAGCCGCAATATAACCTGTTGGTGCGCGACATCGAACTCGAAATCGTCGCCGCCTGCCAGGATGCCGGCATGGGCCTGTTGCCCTGGTCGCCGCTCGGCGGCGGCTGGCTGACCGGCAAGTACAAGCGCGACGAGATGCCGACTGGCGCCACCCGCCTCGGCGAAAATCCCAATCGCGGCGGTGAGTCCTATGCGCCGCGCAATGCGATGGAGCGAACCTGGGCGATTATCGGCGTTGTCGAGGAGATCGCCAGGGCGCATGGCGTCAGCATGGCGCAGGTGGCGCTCGGCTGGACGGCGGCGCAGCCGGCGATCACCTCGGTCATCCTCGGCGCCCGCACGCCGGAGCAACTGGCCGACAATCTTGGCGCCATGAAGCTCAAGCTCTCCGACGATGACCTGGCGAGATTGGATGAGGTAAGCGCGCCTCAGCCTTTCGATTACCCCTACGGCAAGGGCGGTATCAATCAGCGCCACCGCAAGATCGAAGGCGGCCGCTAAGCTTCGCCCACAAATGCAAAAAGCCGCCATGTTTTTTCATGGCGGCTTTTTTGCTTGGGAGGCACTTTAAGCCGGAAGCTGAAAGATCACGTTGGCGATCAGGACGATCGCCAGACCGGCGGCGAGCGCGAGATAGGGCAGCATGCCGGCCTTCTTGACGCCAAGATCCTGGCCGACGAGGCCGAGATCTTCCATCGCACCTGCCGGGAATTTTCCGCCGTCGCGCACATAGTGGCGATAGGCAAAGACCGGCAGGATCAGGGCGGCGAAGATGAAGCCGACCCAGAGCGCATTGGAATAACCCCAGACCTTGGCGCCGGCGCCGAGGAACAGAGCATTGACGAAGGCAAGCGCTGTGTTGAGACCGATCAGCCAGGTCGGCGCCTTCCAGGGGCGTTCGATATGGCCGGAGTCCATCCGGTGTATCCAACCGGAATTGAGGTTCAGGAAGTTGAAGATGATGTATCCGACATTCGACACGGCGAGCACGAAGAAGTAGCCGCCGGTATCCGAGGCGATGGCCAAAAGGAAGAGGTTGAAGGCGAAATCGGTCCACATCGCCCGTGTCGGGGCGCCGTTTTCGTTGACGTGGTCGAGATATTTCGGCAGCCAGCCGTCCTTCGAGCCCTGGTAGAGCGTGCGCGAGGAACCGGCCATCGCCGTCATGATGGCGAGGAAGAGCGCCATGATCATCAACACGACGAGCAACTGGGTGACGACCCGGCCGGCGCCGATCAGGCCGCCGAGCGCTTCGGCAACGCCGGTGCCGTCGACAATACCGGGGGCGAGCATGCCTGCATGGCCGAGAACGCCCTGGAAGGCGAAGGGCACCAGGAAGAAGAACAGGCAGCAGGCAAGGCCGGAATAGAAGATCGCCTTGAAGGTGTCGGCCTTCGGATTCTTGAGCTCGCGGGTGTAGCAGACGGCCGTCTCGAAGCCATAGGTCGACCAGGCGGCGATATAGAGTCCGCCGAGGAAGAGCGTCCAGCCGCCATTGCTCCAGGTGCCGTCGGCGCCGGAATAGGCGGCCGTCGGCGGCACCAGGCCGGTGACGTTGGCGGCAAGGATATGGCCGCTGACAATGGGGTAGAGGCCGATGATAAGCAGCGGCACGAGCACGATGATGGCCAGCCACTTCTGCACGCTGGCGGTTTCCGAAATGCCGCGATGCTGGATCGCGAAGATGATCAGCATCAGGATGCCGCCGATGAAGAAGGTAGCATTGACGTTGGCGGTGGCAAGAAAGGGAATGCCGAAGCTGACGAGCGACCAGCTGCGGATCCACGGCGTCAGCGCGGCGACGCCGTCGGTGCCGAGCAACGCCTTGACGGCGTCATCCGGCGTCGTGCCGGCATGAGCCGCGATATATTCGGCGACGCGGGGGCTATCGGCCGTGATGGAAGCGGCATGCGCGGAGATCCAGTCGAGGACCATCTGCGAATCCGCCGCCGGGATGGGGAAGAATGAATTGAGGATATAACCGGCGGCGATGGCGCAGCCGAGCGACAGCACGGGCGACCAGGCAAACCAGTTGCACCAGACGGATAGTGGCGCGATGAATTTCGAATACCGCAGCCAGGCGGTGGCGCCATAGACCGAGGCACCGCCGGATTTGTTGGCGAACATGCCGGCGATTTCGGCATAGGTGAAGGATTGCAAGAAACCCATCACCATCGAAATGATCCAGACGAGGAAGGCGAGCTTGCCCGTCGTGCCCGCAATGCCGCCGATGGAGAAAAGAACGAGCGGCGGCACGCCCGCAGCCACCCAGAATGCGCCCTTCCAGTCGAGCGCGCGTACAAGCTTACCTTCGGTGCCGGATGAAATCCCGGCCTCCACAACGTCTGTCATCAGTGAAATTCCCCATTCGATTGTTCCGGACGTATCTTTGTACGTCTCCCTGAACGTGTCTCCCTGACAGTCTCAAGCCCGCCCGGATGATTTTGGCGATCCGTGTTCCCGACGGATTCCCGAGTCTCAGCCCTTGATGCATAGTGAAGATATTTTCTTTTTAGTCAACATGACTTTACTTTCGCGAGACATTTTGTAACCTGTATGGGTGGTGCCCGAGGGCATGCCGATCCTCCCATGAGGGCAGAATGCGAGAACTTCATCCTGCTATGACGGGCCTGCGGCCGGCGGCTGCGAGCCTCGTGCGTTATCCCGGCATTCCCACCTTGCCGGAGGGAACGGAGCGCTACAGGGCAAAAGGCGGCGGATCGGTCGTGGTGCGTGTCGAGCCGGGCGACTGCGTCACTGTCATCGACAGCGAGGGCGGACAGGTTTGCGAGGTCTCTTTCCTCAACGAAAAGGGACGCTTCCTGGCGGCGGGTCTCGGAACGGCATTCAGCAATTCAGCCGAAGGTTTGAAGGCCATTCTTCAAGGGGAGGATGAGAGTGCTGCCCGCACCCGCGCAGCGCTTGAGCGGCGCGGCGCCGATCTTGCCGCGGCCGGAGCGCTCCGCATCTTCGGGGCGGGATCGAGCCCGGGCAGCCGGGCGGATTTCACGATTTCCATGAAGGGCCTGCTGATCGTCGCGGCACCGGCCGGCGCCATGTTGCCGGAGGCCCAGGATACGGCGACGCCGATCGAGATCAGGATCAAGCGCAGCCTGTTGATCCGCGACTACGCCTCCGCCCTGCCGGAACCGGCCGCCGACCCCATCGAGGATATCCGCATCCGGGCGGCGACCGCCGCGGCCTATTTCGTGCGTGCCGGCGAATTCATCCAGATCATCGATGTTTATGGGCGCCAGTGCACCGATTTCCAAGCTTTCGCCGCCCGCAAGGTCGACAAGGGCCTCGATCTCGCGCTTGATTCGACGGTTACCCGCACACTGCTCAGCCGCAGCTATCCTATGCCGGGCCTGCCCTCTAAGGCCTTCGACCGGGACTTCGAGCCGCTGGTCGAAATCGTCCAGGATACGGTCGGGCGCCACGATGCTTTCGCGACCGCCTGCAATTCGCGCTACTACGACGACATGGGTTATCCTGGCCACGTCAACTGCACGGACAATTTCAACGCGGCGCTGGCGCCTTACGGCATTGCCGGCCGCAAGGGTTGGGAAGCGCTGAACTATTTCTACAACACCAATATCGAACACAACAACCAGCTCTATCTCGACGAGCCCTGGTCGCGCCCCGGCGATTACGTGCTGATGCGGGCGCTCACCGATCTTGTCTGCGTCTCATCGTCCTGCCCCGACGATATCGACGCGGCGAACGGCTGGGATCCGACGGATATCCATGTCCGCACCTTTTCCGGAAAAGAAAAATTCTCACGAGCGGTGGCCTATCGCATGACCCCAGATGCCGACGCCGAACTGACGCGCGAAACCGCCTTCCATCCACGCCTCTCGACCCTGACGCGCGATTACACCGAATATCGCGGCTACTGGCTGCCGAACCGCTTTTCCGCCGAGGGACCGGTCGAGGAATATTGGGCCTGCCGCGAGCGCGCCGCCGTCATCGACCTTTCGCCCCTGCGGAAGTTCGAGGTGACTGGGCCGGATGCCGAGGAGCTCTTACAATATTGCCTGACACGCGACGTGCGCAAACTGTCGACAGGTCAGGTCGTCTATTCCGCCATGTGCTACGAAAACGGCGGCATGATCGATGACGGCACGCTCTTCCGCCTCGGCGACAAGAATTTCCGCTGGATCGGCGGCGATGATTTCAGTGGCATATGGCTGCGTCAGCAGGCCGAAGAAAAAGGCTTCAAGGCCTGGGTTCGCTCTTCGACCGACCAGATGCACAATATCGCCCTGCAAGGGCCGAAGAGCCGCGATATCCTGAAGGAGATCATCTGGACGGCGCCGCGCCAGCCGACGATCGGTGAGCTCGAATGGTTCCGCTTCACTGTCGGCCGCATCGGTGGTTTCGAGGGCGCGCCCGTCGTCGTCTCGCGCACGGGCTACACCGGCGAGCTCGGCTACGAGATCTTCTGTCATCCGAAGGATGCGCTGGCGGTGTTCGACGCGGTCTGGGAGGCGGGGCAGCCGCACGGGTTGAAGCCGATGGGGCTGGAGGCGCTCGACATGGTTCGCATCGAGGCAGGTCTGATCTTTGCCCATCACGAATTCACCGACCAGACGGACCCGTTCGAGGCCGGCATCGGCTTCACCGTGCCGCTGAAATCCAAGCAGGACGATTTCATCGGCCGCGAGGCGCTGATCCGGCGCAAGGAGCATCCGCGCCATCTGCTTGTCGGCCTCGACGTCAAGGCCAACGAGGCGGTCGGCCATGGCGATTGCATCCATATCGGCCGGGCTCAGGTCGGCGTCGTCACCAGTGCCACCCGCTCGCCGATCCTCGGCAAGACGATCGCGCTCGCCCGCATCGACGTCATGCATGCAAGTCCCGGCACCGAGGTCGAAATCGGCAAGCTCGACGGCCACCAGAAACGCCTGCCGGCGACAATCGTGCCGCTTTCGCACTACGACCCGCAGAAGACGCGCCCGCGCTCGTAATGCATGCGTTCGACGGTGGTGTCGCAGATTGGTTCCTGGGAAAGCGATGATGTCTCCGCCTAAGGGCTTTATACCGATCGGTAAAGATACCAACAGCCCTTCGATAGGCCTAATCTTTACCGATCGATAAATCTGCCGACGCGGTCCACATGGTCAGGCTGCTCTCAACGAGCGCCTCCAGCTCGCTTGGGCTTGCGCCGGCCCCTCCCTGCGCGAGAATGCCGTGCATCAGGGATTGGACGAAACGCACGAGACCGTCGACATTGACCGTCGGCAACAGGTCGCCCTCGCGTTTGGCCCGCTCAAACCTTGCGGCGAGCAGGTCGCGCCCGATGGCCTGGCGCCTGAGGACCTCGATGCGGATCGCCTGCGCCTCGTCACCTCCCTGCATCGCGTTAAGAACCATCAGGCAGCCGCGCGGTTGTTCCTCGTCCAACTGGTCGCGTAGCGCCCCCCTGAGGAGTGCCTCGAAAACGCCCCGCGCCGTCGGGGTCTGGAGTGCCTCCGTCATGTAGTCTTTCCGAAGAGACTGGTAGAGGTCGAGAGCCTTGAAAAAGAGCGCTTCCTTGTTGCCGAACGCGGCATAGAGACTTGGGCGGGTGATCCCCATCGCCTCGGTGAGATCACTGAGCGACGCGCCGGTAAAACCCCTGGTCCAGAAGAGCTTCATGGCAGCATCGAGTGCCGCATCTGCACTAAACCTTCGCGGGTCGCGGCTTCGCTCCCCCGCCGGCGGCGAACCCCCTGTACGAATGTTCGTAGCGGCTGCGACGTCCCTGATTGCCCGCCACGCCGCTACCGCCTGCTCGGCAGCCTCTCGCAGGTCGCCGTGCGGTGCCCCGCCGGCGGCCTTCATGGCGAGACCGCCGAGCACCGCCGTTACGTAGCTCGCCAACCGTGAGGTATCAGCCTCTGCCGGGAGGTCGCCCGCCCGCTTCGCTTCTTCGAACCGGTCTCGTAGTTTCAGCTCTGCTGATTGGCGGCGATGCAGCAGCGCAGGCGGGATGTCTGCATTCTCCGCTCCCATCGCCAAACCCGCATGGACGAGAACGCGGCTCGACGTCTGCTCCGGCGAGGTCGTCAGCAAGCGTTTGACGACTCCTTCGGCCGTCGGCGCGGCGAGCGCCCATGCCCAGTGCTCGTCCTCGCGAGCGCTGCAGCGCCTGAGAACGGCGTCGAAGAGCCCGCGTTTGCTTCCAAAGGCGGCGTAGATGCTGGGTGAGTTCAGGCCCATCGCGGCCGTCAGCTCCACCATGGTTGAGCCGTCATAGCCATGGCGGCCGAACACGTCCGCCGCGCGATCCAGCACTTCACTTTCTTCGAACGTGCGAGGACGGGCCATTGCCAACCACAATTCTGTAATGTACGTAACATAACAGGCTCGGTAGCCGACGCCAAGTGCGGCGTGCGGTACCAGCCGTTTTGTAGCAGGCGTTCTGCCTGCCTGGCTATAAGTGTCAGTAAATTAGGAGATAAGACATGAGTTCGTTCCGTTTCGAGCAGCATGGTATGGTGGGCAAGCTGATCTTGCTCGGTGACGCGGCCAGCGAGCCGGGAGCCGATTATCCCTCGTCGCTGAGGGCTGGCGTGCGTCAGGCATACGAAAGCGACATCCGCGTTCTTCATGTGACTTCCGCGTCCGGCAGCTTCGCCATAGCAGATAACCCAGGTGACATTGGAGGCAAGGGATCGAAATTCCTGGAAGCGTTCGCCGCCGATGTTTTGGCTTCGTTGCGCGCGATTGAGGAATTGCCGATACCGACGGTTGCCTCTGTAAGCGGAATGGCGCTGGGCGGTGGTTTTGAACTCCTTCTCGCATGCGATTTTCTCGTGGCGGCAGAGTCGGCACACCTTTTCTTCCCGGAGGGAATGGTCGGTGGAGTTCCCATGACCGGCGGAGTGCAGCGACTTGCCGATCGCGTCGGCAGTGCGCGCGCCACGCGCCTGGTCCTGCTCTCGGAGATGATATCCGGCAAGGCCGCGTTGGATCTGGGTGTGGCAACCCACCTTGCTCCTGACGCCGAACTGGAGAAGGTCACGGAAGATCTCCTGCAGCGCCTCGCGAACGGACCGACCCTCGCCTACGGGAAGATGCGCTCGCTCATCCGGGCCTGGTCGTCGGGCGGTGTGTCGGCCGCAGACGTCATTACCCTCCAAGTCACCGCTGGTATCCTCGACACCAGAGATGGCGCAGAGGGAATGGCCGCTGCAACTGCGGCTATCCGGAAAGGTGAGTCGATCCCACAGATCCAGTTTTCCGGACGGTAGCTGCATCAAACTTTGATCATCATTCCTCCGAGTTCGGCAGCGGCTCGTCTGCTGCCTAACATCGGCCCGACACCACGGGGGAAGAGCGGGCTCTGCGGCGGTGTGTAAAGCCGCCGAGATACAACCATTTAGAGAATAGCGAGTTTCAAAGAACTAAAAGTTGACAAATTCGAGTTCAATGATTATATCCGGATAGTCGATATTGCTTGTTTGACTTTTGTTATCGCACGCCGACAACGTGCCCTGGACGAACTTCCCTCTTCAAAATCGAGATTATCATCCGTCGTGCATCTCGCACGTGCGGCCTGTCAATTGCTATGAAAGGGTTTGTTATGACCACTGGCACAGTTAAATGGTTCAATTCCACCAAGGGCTTCGGCTTCATTCAGCCTGACGACGGTGGCGCTGACGCCTTCGTTCACATCTCGGCCGTTGAGCGCGCCGGCATGCGTGAGATCGTCGAAGGCCAGAAGATCGGTTACGAGCTTGAGCGCGATAACAAGTCGGGCAAAATGTCCGCTTGCAATCTTCAAGCTGCTTAAATTGATATCTGCTTTCCTTTGACCACGGATGTACTGGCACTGTTGAAAGCGTGATACCGGCGAGGTCAGGCAAGTTGCCTGGCCTTTTTGTTGCGTTCGCTGAGCGAACACTGCATCATTCCTTAAATCGGAATCGGTTTAAGGAATGACGCAGCAATTCCAAGCGTTCCACCGTCCTTTGCTAAAAAGACGCGCGGCGCTTAAATGAAATCCAGGACGAATATGTCAGATACACACAGCAAATCACGCCAACAGGCGGAGATCGCTTTCGGAAACGCACAATCGCAATTCTTGGCGAGAAGCCGCGCGGTGGAAGAGATCGATCAGACCGTTCGCGCCCGCGAGGAAAAGACCTTGAGACTGCGCGAAGCCCGTGAAGCGAAGGAATTGCAGGATCGCGCGAGCGCGGCCGCCGGCCCTGCCGTGAAGCGAAAAAAGAAAATTTGATTCAAGATCTAGATGATTACACGCCGGATTGGCATAATACTGTCCAGATCCAAATCGAGAAATAGAGCATAGGGTCATCCGAAGAGCCCCACCGGTTTCGGCGTCATGCTCTAGTGTCGCAGTCAAACAGTCAGGTAACAGATTTGAAACACGCCAAAAACAACGAGCTTTCCGATCGTCGCAGCGCCGCTGCCGAAGCCAAGGCGGCTCTCCTCAATGCGTTTCGTACCGCCAAGGATACGGCCGAACCCACGCGGATCGCAAAGCAGGCGGAGCGTCAAGCCGTCGCCGAAGCCCGGGAAGAACGGCGCGCCGAGCGGGAGCGGGTAAAGCGTGAGGAACTGGAGCGGGCTCAAGCCGCAGAAGCTGAACGTCAGGCGGCCGCCGAGGCCGAAGCACGTGCTGATGCCGACGCGCGCGAAGCGGCCGACAAAGACCGGATCGCTCGCGTGATTGCCGATGAAGCCGCCCGAAAGGCCGCACGCGACCTGCGTTACGCCAATCGAAAAGCCAGAAAGTCGTGATTGTCAGCGCTGCCTGTCGTCTGAACAGGCAGCGCCCTCTTTCAAGCGGCCTGCACGGCTGCATTCAACGGGATTTCGACATCGATCTCGAGCGTCGAGACGTATTCGTTGCGATCGATCGTCACCTGCACCTTGTCGTGGTCGAGCTGTACATGCTTGGCGATTACCGCGAGAATTTCCTCGCGCAGCAGCGTGACCAGGTCCGACCCGGCTGAAGAGCGCTCGTGGGCAAGAAGCACCTGCAGGCGTTCGCGAGCGGCCGGTGCGGTTCTCTGCTTGTTGAAAAGACGGAAAATATTCATGCCGCCCTCCGTCCGAAGATCTTGCCGAAAATATTCCGCTTTTCCTCAGGGATCGCCATCGGCAGGGTCTCGCCGGCGAGCCGGCGGGCCGCATCGAAATAGGCCATCGCAGCCGCGCTGCGGCTGTCTGCCAGCGTGACCGGCGCGCCGATGTTCGATGCACGCAGAACATCCATGCTTTCGGGCACGATGCCGAGCAGCGGGATGGACAGGATCTCCAGGACGTCGTCAACCTTGAGCATGTCGCCGCGCTCGGCGCGGTTGGCGTCGTAGCGGGTGAGAAGCAGGTGCTTTTCCATCCGCTCGCCGCGTTCGGCCTTGGCGGTCTTGGAATCCAGCAGGCCGATGATGCGATCGGAATCGCGTACCGACGAGACTTCCGGGTTGGTGACAACAACGGCAGCATCGGCATGGCGCATGGCAAGCGTTGCGCCGCGTTCGATCCCGGCGGGGCTGTCGCAAATGATCCAGTCGAAATAACGCCTCAGGTCAGTGATGACGCGCTCCACGCCCTCGGCCGTCAAATTATCCTTGTCGCGCGTTTGCGAGGCCGGCAGCAGGAACAACGTCTCAAGCCGTTTGTCGCGGATGAGCGCCTGGGTGAGCTTGGCGTCGCCCTGGATGACATTGATCAGGTCGTAGACGACCCTGCGCTCGGCGCCCATGATCAGGTCGAGATTGCGCAAGCCGACGTCGAAATCGACGACGACGACTTTTTCATTGCGTTGCGCCAGCGCCGCTCCCAATGCGGCGGTCGAGGTCGTCTTTCCGACCCCGCCCTTGCCTGACGTGACGACGATCACTTTCCCCATGTCTCTCTCCTTTGCCGTGGCGCAATTCAAAGTGTTTCAACGTCCTTTGCGCATCTTATGAAAGCGCGCGGCGCTGTCGTCAGATCAGTTTCTCTGCCATGATCGCGTCGTCTTCCAGCCAAAGCTGAACAGCTTGTCCGCGAAGATTGGAGGCCATGTCCTCGGCCATTTTGTAGATGCCGTCGATTGCAACCAGCTCGGCCTCGAGCTTGCGGCAGAAAATCCGCGCCGATGCGTTGCCGATGGATCCTGCCATGGCGCGACCGCGCAGCGCCCCGTAGATATGGACCGATCCTCCCGCAATGACCTCCGCGCCGGAGGCGACCGATCCGATGACCGTGACGTCGCCTTCCGGGAAGATCACCGATTGTCCCGAGCGCACGGGCTCCCTGATGACGATCGATTGCATCGCCGGACGGGGTTCGGCGGCTGCCTGTTTCCCGACCGGATCGACAGGCTCATTCGCCTGAACCTCGATGTCGGAAGCCGAGCGGCCGCCTTTGAGCGCCGGGGGCATGCCCGTGCCGAGCATGGAAGGCCGTGCGCCTTCGATACCCATGATGCTGACATTGCGCTTGGCAAGTTCGGCAATCAGGTCCTTCAGCTGCGGCCGGTCGATTTGCAGGTCCGTCAGGTCGAGCACGACAGGCCGTCCGAGGAAGAAGCCGGCCGAGCGCGCGGCCAGATCGTCCAGCCTGATCAACCAATCATCGATGGGAAGATCCGGGGACAGCATGACCGCGAGGAAAGAGCGGCCCTTGATGCGGATAGAGCGAGCGTCTGTTAGCACTTTGGTCATCTATGTGAAGAAATCGTTGACCATGTCTAGCGCGGCTATGGTTAACAAAAAGTTAACGCGGCCTTAACATTCCCCACAATGAGATAAGATACTTCAACCGCAAAACTGCGGCAAGTCCTTGAAAATGTGTTGTAATATCAGCAGGCGTAGAGCGGTTAACGATCCAGCCTTCGACCCGAGCCATAATTATTTCGCTGGCCGGGGAAACGCTCAGCCTTCCGCCTTGCGTTGTGCCTCGGAAATGGCGCGCGCGGCCTCTTCGGAGGAGTTGGCGAGCGAGCGCATCTCGGCGGCAAGCACGGCAAAGCCCGATCCGGCGGTGCCGGCGCGGGCCGCCTCGATGCCGGCATTGACGGCGAGCAGCTTCAGGTAGCGCAGCGATTGCAGGATCTCGTTGGTCTTCGAAGCGGTGACGCGCATGTCGGCGGTCCGTTCATCGATTCGCTGATAGAGCGATTCGATGTTGATGATGCTGCCTTCGAGGTAGAGAAGCTCGCCCTTTTGATCCCAGATGCCGCCGCCGGTCTCTGTCACCCAGATGAGATGACCCATTGCATGGCGGATGCGGTATTCCATCGTCCAGTCCACGCGCTTCTCCAGCGCCCGGCCGACGATTTCGTCCATCAAAGGCACGTCTTCCTCGTACATGATCGAGGTGAAGGTTCGCGTGCGGTTGCCGACGATTTGGTCGGGGGGATAACCGAAGATGCGCTCGATGCCGTCGGTCATCTCAAGCATCGTGTAGTTTTCATCGGCACGGCAGCGATAGAGAAAGCCGCTCATGCGTCCGAGAATGCTCGTTTGAAAATCCATGAAGACCACGTCCGAAGAGAAGAGTTGCAGATGGATTTATGTCGTCACGTTCCAAAGGCGTGGGCCGCAATATGCGGGACGAAGGTGTGCGAACACCTTGTCCCGCGGCAGTCTTCGCCCGATCAGTTGCGCAGATATTCCTCCTTGGAATCGTCGAGCGCGTCGACCCAGGGCGTGTGGTGCTTCGGCGACATGTTGCCGGTCATCAGCGATCGATAGGCATGGTCGCGAAAGCCCATGATATTGTGGGCCTTGTGATGTTCCCACTCCATGAAGGTCCGGTTGGTGCCTTCGATGTCGAAGGAGGGATAATCGGTCTCGGCAAGCAGTTCTTTCACATAATCGCCCTGATACCAGATCATCTGTTCGGCATCCTCGAGCGTCTCCTCGCGGGCGCGCCACATGTCGAAATTGGCTTTCAGCTCCTCTTGCGGCGGCAGCGTGATGCGGCCCATCATCACGTCGCGCGCCCACCAGGCCTGTACGTCGAACATGTTGAAAGTATAGAACTGGTCCTGCATACCGATATAGAAGAGCTGCGGGTTCTTATCGAAGATCACCCCCTTGTAGAGACTGTCCGCCCAAAGGCGGTTGGCGGTCTTCAGCCGGAGGTCGTCAGGCAGGAAGGGGAAGTGATGCTGGTATCCGGTGCAGAGGATTACCGCATCGACCTCCTTGGTCGAGCCGTCGAGGAAATGCGCCGTGCGGTTTTCGAGCCTGGTCAGCAGCGGCCGCTCCTCGAAATTCTCCGGCCATTTGAAGCCCATCGGCTTCGAGCGGTAACTCGTCGTCACCGATTTCGCGCCGTATTTCCAGCATTGCGAGCCGATGTCCTCGGCCGAATAGCTGCGGCCGACGAGTAGGATGTCCTTGCCCTTGAACTCCAGCGCGTCGCGGAAGTCGTGGGCATGCAGTACGCGGCCGTTGAAGGCCTTCACGCCCTCGAAATAGGGCACGTTCGGCGTCGAGAAATGACCTGATGCCACGACGACATAGTCGAATTCCTCGTCATACATCCGGTCCTCGACGCGGTTATGCGCCGTCACCGTGAATTTCTTCGTCGCTTCGTCGAAGCGGACCATACGCACCGGCGTGCTGAAGCGTACCCAATGGCGGACATTCGCCTTCTCGACGCGGCCCTTGATATAATCCCAGAGCACGGCGCGCGGCGGATAGGAGGCGATCGGCTTGCCGAAATGCTCCTCGAAGGAATAGTCGGCGAATTCGAGGCATTCCTTCGGACCGTTCGACCAGAGGTAACGATACATGCTGCCATGGACCGGCTCACCATATTCGTCGAGGCCGGTGCGCCAGGTATAGTTCCAGAGCCCGCCCCAGTCCGACTGCTTTTCGAAGCAGACGATCTCCGGGATCTCGGCGCCCTTCTGGGCAGCCGATTGAAAGGCGCGCAGCTGCGCCAGCCCGGAAGGACCGGCACCGATGACGGCTACTCTTGTCATGAAGCATTCCCCTCTTGATTATGCGATATCGATTTACGAAAGAAATTCAAATCGTTACGGTGTTTTCCGCGCCTGAGAGATGCGCGGTGCTGGTGTGCATCGCGGCGCCTCAGTCGGGAAAGATGCCGGGGCTGGTCGGAGCGCCATCGTCATATTTGGATAGCCAGTCGATCGTCGTCTCGCGGAAACGGGTGAGGCCCTTATAATCGATGAGCTCTGGCGGCAGTGTCTTCAGCACGCGCGGGAAGCGCCGCGCCCACTTCGGCACGGTGACGAGTTCTTCCATGTTCATCAGGTAGCAACGGATGACGAAAAGGATGGCGTTGGAACGCGGCAGGCGCCAGAGGCTCTGCAGCTCGACGCGCAGATACACCTTCTCGCCGACATTGCCCGATGTCACGGTGGTGCGATCTGGACCCCATTTGTGATAATTCTCGGGGCTGGTGTCGAGCCGCGGATTGATCGTCATCGTCCAGTTGAACCGCCGTGTCGGCTTGCCTTGCTGCAGGTTCAACAGGAATTTCAGCGCCCGGTCGAAGACGCCGATCTGGTGGGCGAGCGGCACCGGCCCATGCCATTCCATGAAATTCATGCCGATATCGAAATCGAGCGACCAGTCGGCCTGCGTCGTTACCATGCCGGCATCCATCCACAGATTGCCGTCGCGTTGGTCGACGATGCAGAAATCGCCCTGGGCCTGGCGGGTGATGTATTCGAACGGCTCATAGGGCAGCGTCGAGGCATCGCCGAAGGTGAAGCTGTCGTCGATGCCGAGCGGGCGGTTGATCCAGCGCCACTGGTCGCCGTTGCGGATCAGCGTGAAATGGTCGGGATTACCCGCCGCCTGCTCTTCCATCAGCAGTTCCAGCGTATCCCATTGCGCGCTCATCATGTGCGGCAGGGCCTGATAGCGAAGCGGATCCTCCTTCAAAACAAGTGCCCGGTCGTGCATCTCGGCGACATAATGTTCGTCGACGTCGATCAGGTTTTCGAAGACGGTGCCCGCCCGGCCACGCACATGCGGCTCCATGTTGACGGAATACATGTATTCGTCGCGCTCGAAGGGAAACGGGAAGCGCCGGATGTTTTCGGGGCTGTTGCCGTAGCTGAAATCATTCCGGAAGGTTTCCTGCTTGAAGGCTATTGCCATATCGGTCTCCTTGTTCCGCTTCATCCGATGCCGTCAAAGATCGAGATGCAGCCTGTTTCCCTCGAAGCGGGAAACGCAGATCATCACCTTGCGGCCGGAGGCCTTTTCTTCGCTCGTCAGATAGACGTCATTGTGCAGCAGCTTGCCCTCGCAGGTGACGACCCCAGTCTCGCATTGACCGCAGGCGCCGCCGCGACAGAGGAAGGGTGCGTCGACGCCCGCCGCTTCGATCGCCTCCAGCATGCTTTCGTGATGGCCGACCTTCACGCTCTTGCCGGAGCGGATCAGCTCCATCGTGAAAGGCTTGCCGGGCAGCGACGACAGAAACCGTTCCGAATGCAGATTCTGTTCCGGCCAGCCGGCATTGACGCCGGTTTTCAGCACGCCATCGATCATCCCGGACGGGCCGCAGACATAGAGATGCGTACCGAGCGGCTGGCTGTCGAGCAGGCGCGTCAGGGGGATGGCGGCGCCTTCGGCGTCGCAATGGATCTTGATGCGATGGGAACCGTAGCGCTCCAGCAGTTGCCGCCAATAGGCGCCGCGATCGCGCGTGCGGATGGCATAATGCAGCTCGAAATTGGCGCCCTCGCGGGAGAACTGCTCCATCATCGCGATGAAGGGGGTAATGCCGATGCCGCCGGCGATCAGAAGATGCTTGCGTCCGCGCCAGTCCGGCTGGAAGAGATTGACGGGGTAGCTGACCCTCAGCTCGTCGCCTTCGCTCACCTTCTCATGCATGAACGTGGAGCCGCCGCGTGAATCCTCGACATGCAGCACGCTGATCTCATAGGCTGCGCAATCATGCGGCGGCGACATCAGCGAATAGGCGTTGCGGCGCATATGGCCGCCATCGTTCATCGAGACGATGATATGCGCGCCGCCGGAAAAATAAGGCATCGGCTTGCCGTCGAGGCGCTCGAAGCGGAAACGTTTGACGCGTTCGGCGATCGGGGTGATCCGCGCCACGCGGACGGGAATTTCTGTGCCGCCGCTCAAAGGAACAACTCCTCGGGGTCGGGCGCGCTGCCCGGTTCTTCCGCATCGATATTGACGCCCTGGAAGGCGGCGAGCCGGCGCGAATAATGATCGCGCACCAGAAGCGTCAACCCGCAATGGCTGCAGGTAAAGGGACTGGCGGTGACGTCGTCGGTAATGCCCTTGCAATGAACGCATTGCACGCGTCTGGCGAGCGACCCGCGGTGCTCGGTGATGACGGAGGCGTGGTCCATGCCGTAGTCGAGCGCCACCAGCATTGACTGGCCGATGAAGCCTTCGGTGCCCGCAATATAAAGCCGCGTGCCCATATGGGCGGTGGCAAGCGAGCCCTTCAATCGGAAGAGCAGTGTTGCGATCGTCGGGGCCGTGAAAAACATGTCGGCGCCGAGCTGGCGCAGTGCCTCGTCCAGGCCGGAACCTTGCGAGCCGCGGGCGACATAGAGGATTTCGCTGCGGGAAAGGGCGGTTTCGTCAAGCGCCGGCCGCTGGTCGAGGAGAGCCTTGGCACCCTCCCCTTCGAGTGCGAAAATGTGCCGCCGGGCGTGCGGCTGGATGGTCAGGCCCGTGTAGACTGGTCGGCTCTTGATGCCTGCAACGAGCATTTGCGTGCTCCTTAACCTACGGCAGTCCTCTTCTTCTTCTCCGGATCGTCGAAGGGGAGCGTGTGGGCGGTGGCGTTTGCCTTCACGGTCTTGCCGCGGACTTCGAGTTTCGTCCCATGCACCGCCTTGTCAACGTCAAGACGGGCAATCGCCATGGATTTCTTCGTCAGCGACGAATAGCTCGGGCAGGTAATGACGCCAACTTTCTTGCCATCGGCAAAAACGTCGTCGCCGAGATCGGCCGGTCCATCGGCATCGATCAGCATGCCGAAGATCTTGAAGCGTTCCTTGCCCTTGAGGCGGGCATGTTCCTCGGCGCCGCGGAAGCCCGTCTTGCCGGGGCTGACGGTGAAGTCGAGGCCGAGTTCCCAGAGGCTGTCGCCGGGCGGCTGGTCGGCGAAGGGATACATCTGCGAATTGTCGTAGGGGTAGAACAGCAGGTAGCTTTCGACGCGCAGCATGTCGAGCACGGAGAAGCAGCAGGGGATGATGCCCATCTCCTTGCCTTCCTCGACGATCCGGTCCCAGACCATGACGGCGTCCTGGCCGCGCACGAAGATCTCGTAGCCGCGTTCGCCGGTATAGCCGGTGCGCGAGATCATCACCGGTGCGCCGAACAGTGTCGTCTGCATGTGGTGGAAATATTTGAGATCGCGGATGCCCGGGACGTATTTGGCGAGATAGTCGACCGCGAGCGGACCCTGCAGCGACAGGTCATGCAGGTCGTCGTCGAAGAGCACGGCGCAATTTCGGCCTGCCGCCTGCCTGACGATCTCCTCGTGGCCGGAGCCGGAGCCGTGCACCAGCATCCAGGAGTTCGGGCCGGTACGATAGACGATGCAATCGTCGGTGAAGTGGCCGCGCTCGTTCAGCATGGTCGCATAGACCGAGCGGCCGGGATAGATCTTGGTCAGGTCGCGGGTGGCCATGGCGTCGAGGACGGCGATGGCGTGCGGGCCGACCAGGTGCACCTTCTTCAGGCCCGAGACATCCATGATGCCGGCCTTGGTGCGGACGGCGACATGCTCTTCCGACATGTCCTTGTCGTAGGTCCAGGCGGTTCCCATGCCGCTCCAGTCCTCAAGCTTCGATCCCAGAGCGCGATGCCGATCCGCTAGCACTGAGAAACGCCATGATAGAGCCATTCCCGTTCCCTCTTATTTCTTCTACGGAATATTTATTTCCTGAGTATATAAGTCTTTCGCGCCATGGCAACCCCGCCCGCCATGCATTTCCCCAAAACTTCTGTAGCCTCTGCGCGCCGCCGATTGATCCCCGCGATCAACCCATGCGTTCGGAGGCGTAGCTGCCGGGGCTTGCCGGGAAGACCACGGTGCGGTTGCCGTTGATGAAGGTGCGGTGATGGATATGGGCGTGGATGGCGCGGGCCAGCACCTGGCTTTCGACATCGCGGCCGATCGAGACGTAGTCGTCGGGCGACTGCGCATGGGTGATGCGCGCCGTGTCCTGCTCGATGATCGGGCCTTCGTCGAGATCGGCGGTGACGTAATGCGCCGTCGCCCCGATCAGCTTGACGCCGCGGCCGTAGGCCTGCTTGTAGGGGTTGGCGCCCTTGAAGCTCGGCAGGAAGGAATGGTGGATGTTGATGATCTTGCCCGACATCTTCTGGCACATCTCGTCCGACAGGATCTGCATGTAGCGGGCGAGCACGATCAGCTCGGTGCCGGTCTGCTCGGCCACCTCCATGATACGGGCTTCGGCCTGAACCTTGTTGGCCTTGGTGACCGGAATATGGTGGAAGGGAATGTCGTGGTTGACCACGACCTTCTGGTAGTCGAAATGGTTGGAGACGACGCCGACGATGTCGATCGGCAGCGCGCCGATCTTCCAGCGATAGAGCAGGTCGTTGAGACAATGGCCGAAGCGCGACACCATCAGCAGCACCTTCATGCGCTTCTCGCTGTCGTGAAATTCGTAATCCATCGAAAAGGGGGCGGCGACCGGTGGAAAATCGGCGCCGATCTCGGTGCCCGAAAGACCCTCTTCCGAGATGAACGAGACGCGCATGAAGAACTTGCCGGTATCGAGATCGTCGAACTGTGAGCTGTCGATGATGTTGCAGCCCTTGTCGGCCAGATAACTCGAAATCGCCGCCACGATGCCGCGCGTCGACTTGCAGGATACGGTGAGTACGACGTTTTTCATGCTGTCTTTTCCTTCACGAGATCAGGTGCCGAGGATGCGATCACGCCGAGCTTGTCAGCCCGGCGTGTCGGCGGTCTTCGAAGACATCGGTCGGCCGCTCAGATGTCGAGCGTGCTGTCGCGTTCCCACTGGGTGAAATGCGAGCAGTAGGCATTCCATTCTCGATGCTTGAGCTTCAGGTAGGCGGAGGAAAATTCTGCCCCCATCGCCTGCTTCAGGCCCTCGTCGGCATCGTAGGCGCGTAGCGCATCGAGCAGGTTGAGGGGCAGGCGCGGCGCGTCCTTCACCAGATGCCCCTCGGCATACATGTCGATATCGTAGTGGCGGCCGGGGTCTGCCTGACTGCGGATGCCGTTAAGGCCGGCGGCGATGATGATCGCCTGCAGCAGGTAGGGATTAACAGCCCCGTCCGGCAGGCGCAGCTCGAAACGTCCCGGTCCCGGCACGCGCACCATGTGGGTGCGGTTGTTGCCGGTCCAGGTCACGGTGTTCGGCGACCAGGTGGCGCCCGATGTGGTGCGCGGCGCGTTGATGCGCTTGTAGGAATTGACCGTCGGATTGGTGACCGCGGCAAGCGCAGAGGCATGTTTCATGATGCCGCCGAGGAACGTCTTACCCTGAGCCGAGAGCCCAAAGGCCATTTCCTTGTCGGCGAAGGCGTTGACCTTGCCATCGATGTCCCAAACCGAGATGTGGGCGTGGCAGCCATTTCCGGTCAGGCCCTTGAAGGGCTTCGGCATGAAGGTGGCGCGAAGGCCATGCTTTTCGGCGACCGACTTGACCATGAACTTGAAGAAGGAGTGCTTGTCTGCGGTCTGAAGCGCGTCGTCATATTCCCAGTTCATCTCGAACTGGCCGTTGGCATCCTCGTGGTCGTTCTGATAGGGCTTCCAGCCGAGCTCGAGCATGTAGTCGCAGATCTCGGCGATCACATCGTAGCGACGCATCACTGCCTGCTGATCGTAGCAGGGCTTTTCGGCGGTATCGAACTGGTCCGAAATCACCGAACCATCCGCAGAGATCAGAAAGAACTCGGGCTCTACACCGGTTTTTACCCGCAGCCCTTCTTTCGCAGCCTCAGCAACCAGCCTTTTCAAGAGCACACGTGGTGCCTGTTCGACAGGCTGATCGTCCATCACGCAGTCGGCTGCGACCCATGCGACGTCTTTCTTCCATGGGAGCTGGATGACGGAGGACGCATCGGGAACCGCGAACAGGTCGGGATGGGCCGGCGTCAGATCGAGCCAGGTTGCAAAGCCCGCGAAGCCGGCGCCGTCTTTCTGCATATCGGCAATGGCTTGCGCCGGGACCAGCTTGGCGCGTTGGCCGCCGAACAGGTCGGTGTAGCTGATCATGAAATATTTGATGCCTTTTTCGGAGGCGTATTGCGAGAGGTCCAGTGTCACGTTTGTCCCCTTGTATTGATCTTAGACACTTGATGATGAAGCCGGTCGCATCCTCCCAAACGCGCCCGGCCGGTGTTTTTTAGAAACCGGTCTTGCCGGGGATCCAGTTGGTGCCGGCGAGCGGCACTTGCGCCATGGCCGATGCCTCGATCGTCAATGCAACGAGGTCTTCCGGCTCGAGGTTATGCAGGTGGTTCTTGCCGCAGGCACGCGCGATCGTCTGCGCCTCGAGCGTCATGACCTTGAGATAGTTGGCAAGGCGGCGACCGGCCGCAATCGGGTCGAGGCGTTTTGCGAGCTCCGGATCCTGGGTGGTGATGCCGGCCGGATCCTTCCCTTCATGCCAGTCGTCATAGGCGCCGGCCGTCGTGCCGAGCTTTTGATATTCCTCTTCCCAGTGCGGATCATTATCGCCGATGGCGACGAGTGCCGCCGTGCCGATGGCGACCGCGTCGGCGCCGAGCGCCAGCGCCTTGGCGACGTCGGCGCCGGAACGGATGCCGCCCGAAACGATCAGCTGCACCTTGCGATGCATGCCGAGATCCTGCAGCGCCTGGACGGCCGGACGAATACAGGCGAGTGTCGGCATGCCGACATTCTCGATGAAGACGTCCTGCGTCGCCGCCGTGCCGCCCTGCATACCGTCGAGCACGACGACGTCGGCACCCGCCTTCACGGCAAGGGCGGTGTCGTAATAGGGACGCGCGCCACCGACCTTGACGTAGATCGGCTTTTCCCAATCGGTGATTTCGCGCAGCTCCATGATCTTGATTTCCAGATCATCGGGGCCGGTCCAGTCGGGATGGCGGCAGGCCGAGCGCTGGTCGATGCCCTTCGGCAGGTTGCGCATATTGGCAACGCGGTCGGAGATCTTCTGGCCGAGCAACATGCCCCCGCCGCCGGGTTTGGCGCCCTGGCCGACTACGACTTCGATGGCATCGGCGCGGCGCAGGTCTTTCGGGTTCATACCGTAGCGGGAGGGCAGATATTGGTAGACCAGCGTCTGCGAATGGCCGCGTTCCTCATCGGTCATGCCACCGTCGCCTGTCGTGGTCGAGGTGCCGGCGATGGTCGCACCGCGACCGAGCGCTTCCTTGGCATTGCCGGACAACGCGCCGAAGCTCATGCCGGCAATGGTGATCGGCGTCTTGAGCGTGATCGGCTTCTTAGCGAAACGTGAGCCGAGGACGACTGTCGTGTCGCACTTTTCCCGATAACCTTCGAGCGGATAGCGCGAGATCGAGGCGCCGAGAAACAGCAGATCGTCGAAATGCGGAACCTTGCGCTTGGTGCCGGCACCGCGAATGTCATAGATACCGGTCGCCGCGGCGCGGCGGATTTCGGCAAGCGTATAGTCGTCGAACGTCGCGGACTTGCGTGGCGGGGTATAAGGATTGTGATAGCTCATGGGTGTCCCTCGCTTCAGTACGCGTCGGCGTTGTCGATGTTGAAATTGTAGAGCTTGCGAGCCGAGCCGTAGCGCTTGAACTCTTCGGGCCTGACGTCCGTCACGCCTGCTTTGTCGAGCAACTCGGCAAGCTTTTCCAGATGCTCCGGCCGCATCTCTTTCTCGATGCAGTCGGAGCCGAGGCTCTTGACCTCGCCGCGGACAAAAAGCTTGGCTTCGTAGAGCGAATCCCCCAACGCATCGCCGGCGTCGCCGAGCACGACGAGATGGCCGGACTGGCCCATGAAGGCCGACATGTGGCCGATGCTGCCGTGAACGACGATGTCGATGCCCTTCATCGAAATGCCGCAGCGCGATGCTGCATTGCCCTTGATGACGAGCAGGCCGCCGCGGCCGGTGGCGCCGGCATACTGGCTGGCGTCGCCCTCGATGACGACGGTGCCGGACATCATGTTTTCGGCAACACCCGGACCGGCCGAACCGTGGACCGTGACCCTGCCGCCGTCATTCATGCCGGCGCAGTAATAACCGACCGATCCTTTGACGGCGACCGTGACGGGGCTGTCGATACCAACGGCAACGGAATGACTGCCGCGCGGGTTGATGACTTCGAATTCAGTGTCGTTGGCACCCTTGGAAAGGGCGTGCAGCGCGCTGTTCAGTTCGCGAAGAGGGGTGTTGGAAAGATCGAATGTCGGCATTGCATCCTCGTTGGTCCGGGAGACGGTTTGAGCCGCTCCTGCATTCAGGCGCCCCTCAGGCGGCCTTGTCGTGATCCCAGAAGTAAACGGTGGCCGGCTCCGGCTCCCAGACACGGGCGTTCTCGATGCCGGGAAGGTTGACCAGCGCGCGGTATTCCGAGCCGAAGGCGACATACTGGTCGGTCTCGGCCATGACGGCGGGCTTGCAGGCGATCGGGTCGCGCACCACCCCGAAGCCGGACTTGGTGCCGACGACGAAGGTGAAGAAGCCGTCGAGATCATCGAGCGCGCCGGTCAGTGCCTGGCCGAGATCCTTGCCCTTGGCCATTTCGGCCGTCAGATAGGCGGCGGCGACTTCGGAATCGTTCTGCGTCTCGAAGGTCATGCCTTCACGAACCAGTTCGCGGCGCAGGTTGTTGTGGTTGGACAGCGAGCCGTTGTGCACCAGGCACTGGTCGGCGCCGGTCGAGAACGGATGGGCGCCGAGCGTGGTGACCGCGGATTCCGTCGCCATGCGGGTATGGCCGATGCCATGGGTGCCGCTCATGGCGCGGACATCGAACCGCTTCACGACATCTTTCGGAAGACCGATTTCCTTGTAAATCTCGACGCTTTCGCCCGATCCCATCAGACGGACCGTCGGGCGGATCTCTTCGAGCGCCTTGCGCACGGTTCCAAGCTTGGAGGCATCAAGCTCGATGACCGCATGTGTGCTCTTGATCGACACCTCGGCTTTGATGCCGGCCTTCGCAAGGTCACCGGCGAGGCCTTCGAAGTCCACGCTGGGATTGGCGGACTGGATGGTAATTTTCGCTTTTCCCTCGGTGGAGCCGCCATAGATTGCGATGCCGGCTGAGTCCGGTCCGCGATCCGTCATGGTGATCAGCATATCCGAGAGCAGATTTCCCAGTTGAGGTTCAAGGCTCTTGTCCTTGAGGAACAATCCAACAATGCCGCACATAGCGTGTGCCTCCGTTCATGGTGAGAAAGGACTAGCAGGACTATTTGTCGACTTCAACTAGGAAGAATAAATTTTTCTTTTAAGGCAATTCAGCTTCTGGAGTTCTGCTGTGGATAGCTGATGATCGAGAGGTATTTGCTCGGCAGTTCCACCAGTTGTTCCGGCCCATGCGGCGCATCGGCATCGAAGAACAGGCTGTCGCCCGGCTGCATCTGGAAAAGCTGATCGCCATGGCGGTAGATGACCTCGCCTTCGAGCATGTAGAGAAATTCCATGCCCTCGTGCTGGAAGGTTGGGAAGGTGTCGGAATCGGCCGTCAGGGTGATGAGATAGGGTTCGACGATGACGCCGCTGGTATTATTGTCGATATGGCCGAGCAGATTATATTGATGGCCGGCGCGCGTGCCGCGCCGTTCGAGCTCGATGCCCTGCCCCGCCTTGACGAAGACGGCATTGCGCGGTTCCTCAAAGCGGCGGAAAAAGGCGGTCATCGGCACGCCCAGCGCCCGCGACAGCGATTGCAGCGTCGTCAGCGACGGCGAGATGTTGCCGTTCTCGATCTTCGACAGCATGCCGAGCGAAATGCCGGTCGCGGCCGCCAGATCGGTGACCGTGATGCCGAGTTTCTTGCGGTAGGCGCGCACCTCATGGCCGATCGCCATTTCGAGGTTGTTTTCCTTCGGCTCGCGAACAGCGTGTGGATCCTGGGAAAAGGGAGCGCGTTCGCTCTGCGCCTGTTCCAGTTGCTTCGCCGCTTCAAGCTTGGATTTCATGCTGCCGCCTTCGCGTTGTTCAGAGGCAACCCTATCGCCCTAGTGAAATTTTCTCAACCGTGAAGAAAACCTATTCGCGCCGCGCCTCACGCGGCGCGATGCCGTAGACTGTGCGGAACATCCGGGAAAAGTGGCTAAGACTGGAAAAGCCGGTGGCGACAGCGATCTCCGAGACGGAAAGCGGGCTCTGCTTCAGCAGGCGATGGGCATGCTGCAGCCTGATCCTATGATACTGATCGAGGAAGCTGGTCTTAAGATGGGCGGAAAAGAGCCGGTCGAGATGGCGGACGGTGACGCCGGCGATGCGCGCCATGGCGGCGCGGTCGAGCGGCATCTCGATCGTCTCCTCCATCCGTTCGAGAACGCTGAGCAGACCGGGATGGTGGACGCCGTAGCGTTCGGCGAGCGACGCGCGCTGGGGGGCGGCGGGCTCGTTGACCTCTGTGTGAAGATACCAGTCGCTGACGCGGCGGGCAAAATCCGGTCCCATGCGCTCGGCGATCAGCACATGCATCATGTCGAGCGGCGCGATACCGCCGCCGCAGGTGATCCGGTTGCCGTCGATCATGAAGCGCGCCTGGCGCGGCGACAGATCGGGAAAAGCCTCGAGAAGGGCGGCCGCATGTTCCCAGTGGATGGTAAAATCGCGGCCGGCCAGCAGTCCGGCCGCGGCCATCAGATAGGGCCCGCCCGAAATGCCGCCGATCCTCACACCTTCGCGCGATAACTGCCGCAGACAGGCAAGCACGCCGGGATAACGCCAGTCGCGCGGCAAGCCGCCGGCGCAGACGAAGGCCGTGCCGAGGCCGGAACCCCTGGCCGGAAGCGGTTCTGCGGGCACGCTGACGCCCGAGGAGGAGCGCGCCGGCTCCCCGTCCGGCGAAAAGATCGACAGGCGATAGATTTCGCGCCCGGCCAGAAGGTTTGCCGCCCGCAACGGCTCGGTCGCCGAGGCATAGGACATCAGCGCGAATCCGGGGATCAGGATGAAGCCGATCTCCTGGACATTTTTACTATCGGTGGAGGACATGTCTCTTTTCTAACCATTCATGTCCTTATTGCGCAAGTCGATCGTGCTCTTTCTGGCATCATGCAGCGGTTCTTATCGGATTGACCCATGCGCTATTCCGCTCTTTCGATCTTTCTCAACGGCCTTCGCGGCAACAAAAGCTGGGCGCCCGCGTGGCGCGATCCGGCGCCGAAGCCGCATTACGACGTCATCATCGTCGGCGGCGGCGGTCACGGCCTTGCCACCGCCTATTATCTTGCCAAGGAATTCGGCATCACCAATGTCGCCGTCCTTGAAAAGGGGTATCTCGGCTCCGGCAACGTCGGCAGGAACACGACGATCATTCGCTCGAACTACCTGCTGCCCGGCAACAATCCCTTCTACGAACTGTCGATGAAGCTGTGGGAAGGCTTGGAGCAGGACTTCAACTTCAACGCCATGGTCTCGCAGCGCGGCGTCCTCAACCTCTTCCATTCCGACGCGCAGCGGGATGCCTATACGCGCCGCGGCAACGCCATGCGGCTGCACGGCGTCGATGCCGAGCTTCTCGACCGACAGGCGGTGCGCAAAAAACTGCCCTTCCTCGATTTCGACAATGCCCGTTTCCCGCTGATGGGCGCTTTGTACCAACCGCGCGGCGGCACGGTACGCCACGATGCGGTCGCCTGGGGTTATGCGCGCGGCGCCGACAGCCGCGGCGTCGATATTATCACCCAGTGCGAGGTGACCGGCATCCGCAGCGAAAACGGTAAGGTTACCGGCGTCGAGACCAGCAGGGGCTTCATCGGCTGCGGCAAGTTGGCGCTGGCGGCGGCCGGCAATTCCACCGTCGTCGCCGACATGGCCGGCCTTCGCCTGCCGATCGAAAGCCATGTGCTGCAGGCCTTCGTCTCCGAAGGGCTGAAACCCTTCATAGACAATGTCGTCACCTTCGGCGCCGGCCATTTCTACGTCTCCCAGTCGGACAA
Source organism: Rhizobium sp. NZLR1 (assembly GCF_017357385.1). Classification (NCBI taxonomy): domain Bacteria; kingdom Pseudomonadati; phylum Pseudomonadota; class Alphaproteobacteria; order Hyphomicrobiales; family Rhizobiaceae; genus Rhizobium; species Rhizobium sp. NZLR1. Next base: position 393,694 of record NZ_CP071634.1, read on the forward strand.
GGGCGGGCTCGTCTTCGGCGGCGATATCGACGGTTATAATTCCTATGCCCAGCGCGGCAATCTGGCCTCGGTCGAGCATGTCGCCGAAGCCGGGCTGGCGATGATCCCTTCCCTGTCGCGGGTGCGTTACCTGCGCTCATGGGGCGGGGTGATGGACATGAGCATGGATGGCTCGCCGATCATCGACCGCACCCATATCGACAATCTCTATCTCAATGCCGGCTGGTGTTACGGCGGCTTCAAGGCGACGCCCGCCTCCGGCTTCTGCTACGCCCATCTGATCGCCCGCAACACGCCGCATCAGACGGCCCGCGCCTTCCGGCTCGACCGGTTCGCCCGCGGCTATCCGATCGACGAAAAGGGCGTCGGCGCCCAGCCCAATCTGCACTGAGGACATTTGACGATGGCAAGCCTGATTTCATGTCCCCATTGCGGCGCCCGGCCCAAGGAGGAATTCTCGATCCGCGGCGATGCCGGCCTTATCAGACCGGCGCCGGATGCCGGCGTGGAGGCCTGGTTCGACTATGTCTATCTGCGCGACAATCCGCGTGGCAGCCACAGCGAATACTGGCACCATTCCTCTGGATGCCGCCGCTGGCTGATCGTCGAACGTGATACCGTCACCCATGTGGTTCATGGCGTCAGGGATGCCGCGCTTTCGAAGCTTGGCGGGGACCTGGCATGACGAGCTTCCGTCTTTCCTCCGGCGGGCGCATCGACCGCGCCACGACACTCGGCTTCACTTTCGACGGCAAGGCGCTCGCAGGCCATCCGGGTGATACGCTCGCCTCGGCGCTGCTTGCCAACGGCATCCAACTCGTCGGCCGCAGTTTCAAATACCACCGCCCGCGCGGTATCCTGACGGCCGGGGCTGCCGAACCGAACGCGCTGGTCACGACAGGCAGCGGCGGCCGAACCGAGCCCAATACGCGCGCGACGATGATCGAGCTTCACCAGGGGCTGGCGGCCAAGAGCCAGAACCGCTGGCCCTCGCTCGGTTTCGATGTCGGCGCCGTCAACGGGCTGCTCTCGCCCTTCCTCAGCGCCGGCTTCTACTACAAGACCTTCATGTGGCCGGCGGCGCTGTGGGAAAAGCTCTACGAGCCGGTGATCCGCAAAGCGGCGGGCCTCGGCAGAGCCTCCTATGAGGCCGATCCCGATGCCTACGAGAAATGCTGGGCGCATTGCGATCTGCTGGTGATCGGCGCCGGTGCTGCCGGCCTTGCCGCGGCACTCACCGCCGGCCGCGCCGGCGCCCGCGTCATCCTCGCCGACGAAGGGCCCGAACTCGGCGGCAGCCTGCTTTCCGATAGCGGCACGATCGAGGGCAAGCCGGCAGACATGCTTCTCGGCGAGCTGCTGGCAGAGCTGGAAGGGCTTTCGAATGTGCGCCGCCTGCCGCGCATGACCGTGTTCGGCTGGTACGACGATAATGTTTTCGGCGCCGTCGAACGGGTGCAGAAGCATGTGGCGATGCCCGATCCGGACCGTCCGGTCGAACGCTTGTGGCGCATCGTCGCCCGCCAGGCGATCCTGGCGACAGGCGCCGAGGAGCGGCCCCTGGTCTTCGGCGGCAACGATATTCCCGGCGTGATGATGGCCGGCGCCATGCGCAGCTATCTCAACCGGCAGGCAGTGGCCCCAGGCAAAAGCACGGTAATCTTCACCACCGACGATTCTGGTTACCGCACCGCCGCCGACCTTGAAGCCGCCGGCCTTCAGGTCGCGGCGATCGTCGACAGCCGCGCCGATGCGGGCAAGGGCTGGCAGGGCCGCGCCGAGGTGCTGAAGGGCGCCCGGGTGATCGACGCGTTTGGTGGCCAGCGCCTCAACGGCGTCAGCGTCGAAACCGCAAACGGCACCCGCCGCATCGACGCCGATGCGCTTGCCATGTCGGGCGGCTGGAGCCCGATCATCCATCTTGCCTGCCATCGCGGCGGCAAGCCGCAATGGTCGGACGAGACCGCGGCGTTTCTGGCGCCGGCCGGACAGGACGGTCTTGCCGTTGCCGGCTCGGCTGCCGGTCTTGCCGAAACCGCGGCCTGCCTCGGTGATGGCGCCGCAAAGGCAGCTGCCGCGTTGAAGGCGATTGGCTTCACAGCGGCGGAACCGGCCTTTGCCGTAGCTTCCGAGACGGTTGCCCCGGCAAAGCCGCTCTGGTCGGTCAAGGGTTCGAAGGGCAAGGCTTTCGTCGATTATCAGAACGACGTGCATCTCAAGGATCTCGGCCTTGCCGTGCGCGAAGGCTACGGCCATGTCGAGCTCGCCAAGCGTTATACGACGAGCGGCATGGCGACCGACCAGGGCAAGCTTTCCCACATCAACGCCATCGGCATCCTGGCCGAGGCGCGCGGCGTGTCGCCGGCCGAGGTGGGAACGACAACCTTCCGGCCCTTCTATACGCCGGTCTCCTTCGGTGCTTTGACCGGGACATCGCGCGGCAAACATTTCCAGCCGGGGCGCAAATCGCCGCTGCATGGCTGGGCTGAGAAGAACGGCGCGGTCTTCGTCGAAACCGGCCTCTGGTACCGTTCCTCCTGGTTCCCGCGCGCCGGCGAAACGACATGGCGCGACAGCGTCGATCGCGAAGTGCTGAACATCCGGAGGAATGCCGGCCTCTGCGACGTCTCGACCCTCGGCAAGATCGAAATCTTCGGCCGCGATGCCGCGGCCTTCCTCGACCGCATCTATTGCAACGGCTTCGCCAAGCTTGCCGTCGGCAAGGCGCGTTATGGCATCATGCTACGCGAGGACGGCTTCATCTATGACGACGGCACCACCAGCCGCTTCAGCGACGAGCATTTCTTCATGACGACGACGACGGCGCTTGCCGCCGGCGTGCTCACCCATCTCGAATTTTGCGCCCAGACGCTATGGCCGGAACTCGACGTCTGCTTCGCCTCGTCGACCGATCAATGGGCGCAGATGGCCGTTGCCGGGCCGAAGTCGCGCGCCATCCTTTCGGAGATCGTCGACGAGGATCTATCGGATGCGGCCTTCCCGTTCATGAGCGCCCGAAAGGTTTCGCTGTTCGGCGGCCGCCTCGAAGGCCGGCTCTTCCGCATCTCCTTCTCGGGCGAACTCGCCTACGAGCTTGCGGTGCCGGCCGGTTACGGCGAGGACGTTGCCGACGCGATCATGGCGGCGGGCGAGAAACACGGCATCTGCGCCTATGGCACCGAAGCGCTCGGCGTTCTGCGCATCGAGAAAGGCCATGTCACCCATGCCGAGATCAACGGCACGGTCACACCAGGCGATCTTGGCTTCGGCCGCATGGTGTCATCGACCAAGCCGGATTTCATCGGCAAGGCGATGCTCGCCCGCGAAGGCCTGCAGGACCCGGAACGGCCGCGCCTCGTCGGCGTCAAGCCGCTCAATCCGGCAAGCGGCTTTCGCACCGGCTCGCATATCCTTGTCGAGGCTGATGCAGCGACGCTCGAAAACGACCAGGGCTACGTCACATCAAGCGCATTCTCGCCGACGCTCGGCCATACGATCGGCCTGGCTCTGGTCAGGCGCGGGCCGGAGCGCATCGGTGAAAAGGTGACGGTCTGGAACGGCCTGCGCAACGAATATACCGATGCGGTGCTCTGCCATCCTGTCTTCGTCGATCCTGAAAACGAGAAGCTCCATGCTTGATCTTCCTCAGCACAGACCGGTTCTCGCCGGGGCAGCATATGCCGGTATCTCAGCGGCAGACATCCGGCTGGAAGCCTTGCCGGAAGGCCATCTGCTACACGTACTGGGAACGATCGAGCCGGCGGCACTTGCCGCCGAACTGGTCAAAGCCGGCTTTGCAAACAGTTCGATCCGCAAGGCCGGCTTCCGGCAATGGTTCGTCGCCGGCGACGAGCCGCTTACGCCCGCCGGTCTCGATACTCTTACGGCAGCGCTTGCCGGAAAAGCCTTCGTCATGGACCAAAGCCACGGACGTGTCCGCATCGGCGTTTCCGGCCGGTCTTCGCAGCTGCTTCTTGCAAAGGGCACCGCCGTCGATCTCGATCCTGCCATCTTCCCGGAAGGTCGTTCGGCGATGGCGATGGTCGGTCATCTCTCGGTGCAGATCGCCCGCACCGGCGATGACAGCTTCGAGCTGACGGTTCTGCGCAGCTTCGCCGAAAGTCTCTGGGACGAACTCACCCATATGGCGGCGAGTGCCGAAAAGGATGGCGGCGTATAAGGGCCGTCCTTCCCGCCAATACCGAGCGCATTGCATCTCTCTCCAGATGTCCGCGCAGCCCTGACCGCCGGCAGATTGACATCGCAATACCGGGTTCTTATGTTACATGTAACGCGGCAATGGAGTTCGTCATGGCAACGCCGGTCAACGAAAGAGTTCAAAAGCGCCGCGAGGCTTTGCGGGCCGCTGGACTGCGTCCCGTGCAAATATGGGTTCCGGATACCCGTCGCCCTGGTTTTGCCGACGAATGCCATCGTCAGTCCGTTCAGACAGCTCTTGCCGATGCAGGCGATCGCGATTTGCAGGATTTCCTCGATGCCGCTCTCGCCGACATGGACCATGATGGTGAAGCGTGAGGCGCGGTGACATCGTAACCGTTGCCATCACCGGCGATTTCGGCAAACCGCGTCCGGCGCTCATCATCCAGGCGGATCAGTTTGACGCAACCGGCACGGTTACCGTGCTGCCGATTTCCGGCACCCTCATCGACGCGCCGCTCATTCGGCCGACAATCGAGCCGACAGCGCTCAGCGGTTTGCGCAAAGCCTCGCAGGTGAAGGTGGACAAAAGCATGTCGGTGAAACGGGAACGAATTGGGCCGATAATCGGTCGCCTGGAAGACGATGCTCTCTTGGCAGTCACAAGATCGCTCGCCGTGTTTTTGGGTATCGCCTAACCGTAAATCCTAACTCGCTTTCCACCAGGCGGCGTCCGCCGATGGACTTCAAGCCGTTTCCCGCGCGGCGGCACCTATCCATTCGGGGCGTTCTGCGCCTTGCAGCTCTTCGATCGCATCGGCGGCAAAGCTCGGCACGACACCGGTCCACAGCAATGCGCCGTCGGGATTGGAATGGCCGTCGCCCTCGAGCTTGTAGATGCTCTCGACGATATATTGGCCGTCATTGTTCAGGCCCTTGATCTCGGAAATCTCGATCACCCGGCGTCTCCCGGTGCGCTTGAAACGGGCGATCTGCACGACGACGTCGACCGCCGAGGCGATCTGGGCGCGCAGCGGCCGGAGCGGCATGTCGATATCCGACATCAGCGCCAGCGTCTCCAGCCGGTGCAGGGAGTCGTAGGGCGTGTTCGCGTGAACCGTCGAAAGGCTGCCGCTATGGCCTGATGTCATCGCCTGGATCATATCCAGCGCCTCGCCGCCGCGGCACTCGCCGACGATGACGCGGTCGGGCCGCATGCGCAGCGATGAGCGGAACAGGTCGCGGATGCTGGCGCCGCCGCGGCCGAAACGGTCGGGCTTGGTGACTTCGAGATAGACGACGTGTTCCTTGCGGATCTGCAATTCGGACGTGTCTTCGATGACGATGATGCGCTCGTGGTCGGCAAAGGCCTCCGACAGCGCGTTCAGCATCGTCGTTTTGCCGGTGCCGGTGCCGCCGGAAATGATGACGTTCTTCTGCAGCCCGACGGCCGCCTGCAGCAGCGATAGCGACCCCTCGGTCAGGCTGCCCTGGGTGACGAGGTCGCGGATGCTGCGATGTTCTTTCAAAAAGCGGCGAATGGAGATGCAGAGCCCGGTGCGGGACGCGGGCGGCTGAATCATCTGCACGCGCGAGCCATCCGGCAAACGCGCTTCGACGCTCGGCTCCTCCGGCGTCAGTCGCTTGCCGGAGAATTGCGCGATGCTGCGCGCAGCCGATTCCAGGTCCTCGCGGCTGGCAAAACGCGTATCGGCGCGTTCGAGCTTGCCGCGCCTTTCGACGAAGATGTTGGATGTCCCATTGATCAGGATTTCGGAAACGCTCGGATCATCGAGCAGGAAGCGGATCGGGCCCAAGAGCTTGTCCAGTGCCCGGGTCAGGACCTGGAAGGTCGCCTGTTCGGCGGCGTCGTCGGAAACGGCCTTCATCAGAGCGGCATCCCCACAAGAACCGTGCTCATGCCGAACAATGTCGCCATCATCTGGACCGCGGTCGGAAAGAACATCATCAGTGGAATGAGGACCAATGCAAGTATCAAGATGCTGCTCATCGTTTCCATCGTTTTCTCTCCGGATCGACTAGCGGATCATACCCGCCATTGCAGGAAAGCTTAATCCAGATCGTCAAGCAACGCCATGGCCGCGTCGCGCTGAGACAGCCCAGATGACCCCTGCAGGCGCCTTCTTCTATCACCTTGAAAGAATTGACCAATTATGGAGCAGTAGACAAGTCGCCACAAGATCGTCGCAGACTTCCCTTCTTGAGGTAAAACTGCAGCGTATTCAATCGGTTAGTTGCGAAATTCCGGCGTCAACTCCGTTTTCCCACGCCATGCCTCCAAGGCAATTGGAACCCTTCGTTTCGTTTGCTTGACGGAGGGCTGGCCTTGGGCGCACTCTTGGGTCTTAATGGTGTTGCTCAACAAGCGTTGGCCGCCGGGGAAGAAAAGCTGAAGCAGAACATATCATTGGAACGAGCAACGTGCTCGTTCGGATCGATACCGTATGCTTGGTAATCTTCTCTCAGGTCTTCGATCCGAAACAACCCTAGGAACGAGGAATACGCAGATGTTTGGAAAACTCAAGACACTCGCAATTGCACTTCACCAGGACGAGCGCGGCGACATGGCCCAGATCGTTCTCGCCGTCGCCCTGATCGTCATTCCGCTGATGCTGATCCTGCTCGCATTCGGCAAACAGATCGGCGAATGGTTCAACGAAAAGAACACGGCGCTCTCGGATGCCGAGAGAATTCCCGAGCCGGGTCAATAAGTGGGCCGGGATCATGGATACGACCTATGATCTGACCCTGATGCCTGCGGCGGCGGCTCTTGCCGTCGCCTGCGCCACGACCGCGGCGGTGCTCGATCACCGCCAGGGTCACATCCCGAACGCCGTGACCTATCCCTGCTTGCTTGCCGGCTTCATGCTGGCGGCAGTCAGCGGCGGTCTGGCCGGGATCGGCCTTGCCTTCGCCGGCCTCATTGCGGCCGGCATGATCTTCATCATCGCCTTCGCAGCCGGAAGCTGCGGCGGCGGCGATGTCAAGCTGATGGCGGCGCTCGGCGCCATTCTCGGCCTCTGGCCGGCCATCGACGTGACGCTTGCATCGCTGATGGTCGGCGGCGTGATCGCCGTCTTCTCGATGGCGCGGCGTGTTCAGTGGAGCGTGCTGGCCAGGACCGTCGGATTGTTCGCCCTGCTTCTGCCTGCCGGTTTCCGCGATGCCGCTTCGGTGCTGAAGCCACGCGAGACACATCATACCGTCCGCTTCGGCGTTGCTGCCGCTCTCGGACTTCTCTGGTGCCTTTTCATGCCTGATTTCACCCCTCTTTCACTCGTGAGGTAACGGCAATGCGCGCTGAACTCGAACGCCCCATCTTCGACGGTGCCTTCTGGAGTTCGATCCTGCACTCACGGACCTTCTGGATCCCTGAGGATCACGGCGCGCTCTTCGGGACCTTTGCGATTGCGATGATTTTGCTTGCCTCGATGCTGCTGCTGCCGCGGCTTTCCGCCCGCCGGCGCCGGATATCGGAGCTGCACGGCGATATCTCCGGCAGCACGACGATGATGGATTTCGTGCTCGTCACCCCGGTCTTCGTCTTCTTCATGTTCGTGGTGTTCCAATTCGCGATCCTGGCCAAAAACCACCTCTTCACCCATTATGCCGCTTATGCGGCGGCCCGCAGTGCCCGGGTCTATTTCTGCCCGGCCCTGCCGATCACCCTCCGGAGCTTCATCGACGCCAAGACCTGCGATGACGACGCTGCCCCGGGGAAGGCCGATCTTGCCGCCCGCCTGGCATTGATCCCGGCCGCCCCCTACGACCAGCTGAAATGTGTCGGCGCCTGTCAGCCGCCGGAAGAGGCGCTGAAAAGCCTTGCCGATGCCTCCGGCCTTTCGAAGAACTGGCGCGCAATGCGCAACCAGGCTCGCTACATGTTCGACCCGCAGAACGTCACGGTGACCGTCGACCGCGCGCCTATGGCGCTCTATGCCGCCATCAACCGCTCGCCGCATGTGCCGGTGACCGCCAGGGTCGAAGCGCGCTTCCTGCTGCTCGAATATGCCGGCTGGGTCTTTGCCCGCGGCCAGAGGAAAGACGGCCGCTACTACACGATCTCGACGGCGGAGGTGAACCTGCTATGACGCCGACCCTGATCAAACGCCTGCACCGCGACGAACGCGGCTTCCTGTCGCCGATCATCCTCTACATGACGATCGCGCTCGCCCTGATGATCGTATGGATCCTGAATACGGGACAGTTGATCTACGACAAGCAGCGCACCCAGGACACGGCAGACGCTGCCGCTATGGTCCATGCCGACTGGGAAGCGCGCTATCTCAACATCATGGCGATGAACAACGTCGCCTCCTCGCAGGCAACCGTGGTCATGGCGACCTCGGTCGCCTTCCAGCTCACCTCGGCGGAACTGGCGCTGCGCTCGGGCGTCATTCTGGCGAAACTCGCCGAATACTCTTTCACGGACGGCTTCGGACCGGCGTCGCTTCTGCCGCCGCTTCCGCCGATGCCCTATTGCCCCGGCTGGGAAAAGGTCCCGATCGTCGGCGGCATCATCTACGGCGCTTGCCTGGCTTTCCAGGGGTTCCGGGCGACGGAGGCCAGTCTTGCGATTGCATACACGGTAAAAGCACAGATCGATTATGATCCCTGGGGCCTGATCGTGAAGTCTAGCGACATCATCGACGCGATGAACGACCTCAACGACTACCTGGTCGAGAGCTTTCCGCAGCGGGTCGGCAATGAGGCCCTGCATCTGGTGCGCCTGAACAAGTCGGATCATGTCGTCTTCCATCCGCCGTGCGAATCCTGCGACCAGGCCGGAGAAGGTGCGGGCGGTAACCTGCCGGTCGATCGCGATGGCATCAATCCCGCCTCGGCCTATGCTGAAATGTGCCTTGCGATGAGCAGGGGTACGGAGGGACAGGACCCGTTTCTGATGCGTGGCGAGTATGCCAACCGCGGCTTCCCCAACGGCAAAGGCCCGCTGACCGCGGGCGGAGTCGACGGCAGCCATATTCGCGACTTTGTCAACCACAAGAGTGGCATCGACAATGCACTGGTGAACTTCTACATCTTTTACGAAGCCTTCGGCCCGGCCTACCTGAGCAAGGTGCCGTTCAAAGCGATTGTCGAACAATATGCCGGCGATCTGAGCTGGCTGGAAGAAGCAGCGCTCGATGTCAGCTTCTGGCTCGCAGACAAGGTCTTCGGTGTCGGGTTCGGCATCGTGAACCCCTTCCAGCTGCCGATCGACGTGCCGCCGCGCTATTCGGACTCACAGACAAAAGACGAGAACGATTTCACCCGCAAGTTCGACATGATCTGGAACCAGGTCTGCGGCCCGGCGGGTGGCGCGATCTCTGTGGCGGGTGTTGACCTGCCGGTCATCTCCTTCCCCAAGCCTTACTGGCTGAAGGGACGCATACCCTTCAACTTCACGCCGTTTGGCGGCGAACAACTCGACGACTACCAGACGCTGGCGATCGTTTCACGCGCCCCGCGCGCCAGGCTGCAGATCCGCATCTTCAAGGACAAGACACCATCCGCCTATGCGCTCGCGCAGAGCTGGGTTCACAACTATACGGCCTTCGATCTCTACACCCAGGACTGGCTCGCATCGCTTGCACCCGACACGCTCGCCGACGACACCGGCGAGGTTTCGAACACCATCAAGCAGAGCCCGGCCGCCGATAGTTTCACCGGCCTGACCCGCGTCTTCGACAAGGGAGGAGCCAATGCCTGGGCTGCCGTCAACACACACTGAGCATGTCGGCGGCGCGCCGGCCGGCGGCCTGCTGATGCGGCTGCATCGCGACAGGCGCGGCCTGGCCTCGATCGAATTCGTGCTCGCAGCACCGGTCATCCTGCTGATCGTGATCTTCATGATCCACGCAAACCGGATTTCCACCAAGAAGGTGGGAACCATGCTTGCCATGCGCAACGCCGCTTTCGCCGAGGCGAATGGGCTGGACTGTACGTCGGATTTCTCGAACGTCTTTCCAATCCCGTCCTTGCCGGCGTTGCCCGGAAGTGACGCCATGAGCTGCTCGCGCACCCCCTCGCATGAAGGCGACGGCGACCCTCAGCGCACCTTTGTCTGGGACGACGTCCAGAACACGCTGAAGAGCGACGGTCGCGATTTCGGCGATATGGTCGGCGACCTCGCCAATGAGAAGCCGCAGCTGGTCACCGCGACGGCCGACCGGGTCTACAAGTTCAGGGATTCCGACGACCTCGATACGATCAGGAGCATCCGCTGGAAGGATGCGTTCACGGTGGACGACGCAACGCTGTTTGCCTCGCACAACAACAATACGACGCGCCGAGGCTATGACCCGACACTGCGCCGGGAAATCCGCGATGTGGCCGACGATTCCGGCGATCTCTTCGACGGCGTCTTTCCGGGAGCGAAATAGGATGAGACAGGGAGCGCGCATCTCCATCCGTTTCGCCGGCCATCTCACTGGTTTGGCGCTCGTCATCGGGCTCGCTGCCATGGTCGTGGCCAAACCAGGCCATGCGGAGGTCTACAAGGATTTCCGGGCGACGCTGAATTCGATGCTGGCCGGCATTCTCGGCGCACCGGAACGTTCGCCGCGCGATCTCGTCATTAACGGCCAGCCGCTCGAATTCACGCCCTATCAGAGCGATCGCAGCATTTCCGATATCACCGACGAATGGCTGCGGGTGCTGGCCGTCAATACCCGGCCTGCCCTGCCGAAAAGCAACGACAGCCAAGAACTGACCGCGGTCATTGCCGCCAACATGCTGATCGTCCCGAAGACCAGCCGCATCCGAGACGATCTCGCCGTAGTGGTTCGGTTCTTCGACGGCGACGGCGAGGCAGCCCTCGATTATCTCAGACGGCAGGACCCGGCAAATCCCTCGGCGAGAGCACCGATCCCCGGCGTCTCGATCATGATCCGCCGGCCCGCCGATGCGCCGGTGACAGAGGTGCTGATGAGCCGCTTCGAGGACGTCGCTTCGTCCCTGCCGGCCTTCGCGGCTTCGGCCGATGTCAGCAAGCTGCCGCCGTCGCTGCGTCCGCCGGCCGGCGTCGAGGTGCTGAGCGATATCGGCGACCGCGACAAGGGCCACACGTCGCGCACGGTCGTGTCGAAAGGCCGGCTATCGGCCGTACGCTGGGCCGATGCGCGCGCCGAGCTGCTGGCCCGTGACGGCTTCACCATCGAGGCGCCGCCGGCTGAGCGCGGCGGGGTCACCGCCCTTTATGGCCGGCGCGGCAGCGTCGAGGCCAATGTTCTCTACACCAGCAGCAAGACCGACGGCCGGACCGTCGAGGTCATTCAAATCAGGCAACCCTTCCTCGAAGGAACAACACCATGAACTGGAAGCTCATCGCGGCTGTCATCGTCGGGCTCATCACCGGCGTTCTGCTCTACTTCTGGACCGAGAGCGTCAAGAACGAGCAGGTAGCCTATGCCTTCATGCGGCTCCAGCCCGACAGGAAGGTGACGCGAGGTCAAGCGATCACGCCCGACATGCTCGCCGAACCGGTCATGCTGCCGGAAAGCTTCGGGGCGCTCGCCAAGCTCGCGGTTCCCGCGGCCAGCGCTTACCAGGAATGGCTGAAGGACAGGACGGCCGCCGCCGACATTCCCGCCGGCTCGGTGCTGCTGTTCCAGTATTTCGACGATAATGACGGCGGACGCCTGACGACGATGATCGCGCCCGGCAAGCGGGCGCTCACCCTTCCCGTCAATGCGGCCGCAGCCGTCGGCCACTTCGTCGAGCCGGGCAGCTATGTCGATATCCTCGGCACGGTCGATGAACCGGTCGAACCCGTCGCACCTGCCGCTGCAGCCCAGCCGGGAACCCCCGGCCAGGCGCCTGCCGCGCCCGGACAAGCCCCGACTGTGGCCGGACAGCCGCAGGCTCCGGCCCAGCCGCAGTCGCCGGCCGAGCAGATGCTGAAGAACTATCTCAACCAATATCCAGGGGCCGACGAGAATGACGTCAACGCCTACCGCAAACAGGCGCAAGACTATAAACTCGGCATGAGCTCGCGCACCCGCGTCGTCACCCGCACCTTCCTGCAGAATGTCAAAGTGCTGGCCGTCGGCGCGGCGACGACGGCGGAAGGTGCCATTACCAAGGCCAACAGCACGTACAATAACGTGACCGTCGAAGTGACACCGTCGGAAGCCGAAATGCTGATTTTTGCCATGGGCCAGTCGAACGGCAGTCTGAACCTCGTGCTGCGCAATCCCGCCGACAATACCGTCGAGGAACTGCCGAGCATCAACTGGACGCGTATGTGACCGTCGCGGAGGAGTGAGCCATGCTGTTGAAGATTTCCTATGAGGATGGCAGCGGCCGGGAGGTGATCCCGCTTTCTTCGAATGAGACCTATTTCGTCGGCGAAAGCAGCACGCTGACGCTGCCGGCCGGCGCCGGGGTCGTGCGGCTGCGCGGCAGCCACGTCTCTTCGCCGCAATTCGTGCTGCGCAAGTCCGGTCAGGGCTGGTCGGTGCAGCATCACGGCCGCAATCCGACGCGTGTCGACGACCAGCCGCTTCGGGCCGGCACGCCGGTTGCGATCTCGGCCGGCATGTCGATCTGGGTGCCGAACGTCACGATCGAACTCGTCGAGCCGACCGCGGCCGCCGAAGTCGTGACGCAGTTTCCGGACCAGGAGCGGGTGCTGGCGCTGCAGATGGAAGTCCATGAGCGATTGCTAAAAGACACGCAATATGACCGGCTGGTGAAATCCTCCGATTTCGGCCGCGAGGACACGCGAAACCGCATCCGCGAACGGCTCGACATGTTCATCAAGGAGGCGCTCGACAGTGCGCCGCAGGATCTGGTCATTCTCGTCATCAAGAACGCCGTCTATCGGTGGCTGGCAAAACGCATTGCCCGCACCGGGCGGCGCGATGCTTCGTCGAATGCCGCAAGCCTATCGCGCGAGGAGCAGGACAATCGCCGGCTGTTCGACGTCGGCAAGGCGCTGATCTCGGCGCTGCAGCTGAAGCTGAATTTCGAATCCACCCGCGCCGACTTCGCCCAGCTCGACACGCGGTTCAGCGCCGCCTTCCAGTCCCGCCAGGCCCTCTTCAACGCCGGCGACCGCTACGAGATCGCCCATATGCATCTGCGCTCCAATATCGAGGAGCTGATGTACCGCTGGGGGACGATCTCGGAGCTGATGGATCTCGACGTCATCTCGGAAATCATGGTGACGCGTTATGACGAGATCTATGTCGAAAAATTCGGCCTGCTGGAACGGTATCCCTTCGCCTTTGCCAATGAGCGGCAGTTGATGAAGGTGATCGAGCGCATCGCCGTCGATTCCAACCGCTCGATCAACGAGAGCGAGGCGATGGCCGACTTCCGCATGCCGGATGGATCGCGCGTCAACGCCGTGATCCCGCCGCTGGCGGTCAAGGGCGCCTGCCTGACCATCCGCAAGTTCGGCGGCAAGTCGCGTCTCGATATCAGCAAGCTGGTTACCGCCGGCGCGCTCAGCGAGCCGATGCGCGCCTTTCTTGAGGCGGCCGTCCGCTCGCGCAAGAACATCGTCGTCTCCGGCGGCACCGGCTCCGGCAAGACGACGCTGTTGAACAGCCTGTCGCAGTTCATCCCGATCGGCGAACGCGTCGTTGCCGTCGAGGACACGTCGGAACTGCAGCTCGACGGCATCCATGTGGTCTATCTGCAATCGCGGCCGAAGACGGCGGAATCCGAAACCAGCGTTACCATCCGCGACCTGGTGCGCAACGCGCTGCGCATGCGCCCCGACCGCATCATCGTCGGCGAGTGCCGGGGTGCCGAGGCGATCGACATGCTGCAGGCGATGAACACCGGCCATGCCGGCTCGATGACGACGGCGCATGCCAATACGCCGCAGGACATGATGACCCGGCTTGAGGTGATGGTGCTGCAGGGTCAGAGCTCGCTGCCGGTCATGGCGATCCGCCAGCAGATCGTCGCCGCCGTCGAACTCGTCGTCCAGCTCAACCGTCTGGCGAATGGCCGGCGTGCGGTGACCGAGATTTCCGAGGTGATCGGCATCGATCCGGATACCGGTCTGGTCATCGTCGAGCCGATCTTCCATCTGGTCGGCCGCGCCGGCGGCCAGGCGGTGCATGCCTTTACAGGCTACCTGCCGAGCTTCGTCGCCGAACTCGTCGAGTTCGGGGAAGACGGCGAAATCGAAAAACTCGATATGTTCGTTTAGAGCGGTTCAGGTTTTGCGGAAGCGCAGAACCGCTCTAAGCTTTTGTTTTTACGCAATTCCCGGCAAAAGGGCTTTGCGGTTTGCCTGGGAAAACCGCTTCGCACTTTTCCTGGAATTGCTCTGAGGGGGAAGCAATGTATATCAGCATTCTGCAGATTTTTACGGTCGCCCTTGGCGCGGTGACGGCGGGGCTGCTCGTCTGGGGCGCGCCGGTGCACTGGCCGGCGCCGCTGCTGCGCGCCACCGAACGTGATATTGCGCTGGCCAGCGAGGCAGCACAGGTCTTTGGGCGTGATGCCGTTCCGCCGTATACGATGATCCTTGCCTACGCCATCACGGCGATCGTCGTCTTCATCGTCGTCTCGCTGATCTTCGGGCCGATCTTCGGCATCGTCGTTGCCATCCCGGTCGCCTTGTTCCTGCCTAAGGCGGTGATCCGCCACTTCCTGCACCGGCGCTGGCTGCAGATCGAATCGCAGCTTCCCTATGCCGTCGACCAGATCGTCTCGGCGGTGCGCACCGGCAAGCCGCTCGCCGTGGCCGTCAATGCGGTGGCCGATACCGGCCAGATGCCGGGCTCGCGCGAATTCGAGCGCATCGCCCGCGAACAGAAGCTCGGCATCGGCCTGGTCGAGGCGCTCGACCGCCACGCCCGCACCGTGCCGAGCCTGCACTTCAAGATGGTCGATGCGGCCCTCGGTCTGTTTGCCCGCCAAGGCGGCGATATTTCCGAGCCGCTGACCGAAATGTCGAAATCCTTCAAGGAAATCTGGAAGCTCGATCAGAAGATCACCACCTCGTCGTCGCAGGCGCGCATGAATTTCCGCGTCGTCAACGGCGGCGCGCTGTTCATGATCCTGATGATCTTCTTCGGGCAGCCTGAATTGATCGACAAGGTGTTCGGCAACGCCATCGGCATCGTCATCGCGATCGTCGGCGCCATTCTCTATGCCACCGGCTTCTTCTGGATGCGCTCGATGATGAAGGTGTCGGTCTGATGTCTCAAATTCCTCTCGCCCCGATTGCGGTGGTTTTTGCCGGCATTACCGCGGCCCTCTTCGTCTGGTGGATCGGCGATCTGCTCGGCAGCATCCAGGTGGTGCGCCGATCCCGCGGCGGCGATGGCCCGCCGCCGAATATCGTCGACAGCATCGGCATGCGCACGCCGGTCGAATTCGTGCTGCTGCACTTCGAGCCGCTGCTGGAAGATTACGGCGTCCAGCTCGAGCAGAAGCTGATCTATGGCGGCCGGCCGTTCGGCGGCGTCACCGGGCGGGAATATATCGCGCTTCTCGTTGTCCTCAGCCTCTTCGGCTTCGTCCTGCTCGGCGTGCTGTTCGGCATTGCCAGCGGCAGCATCATCGGCGGCCTGGTCGCCGGTCTGATCCTCGGGCTGATCCCCGCCATCTATTTCTGGGTGGTCGCCGACGACAAGATGCAGGATCGCAAGGAACGCATTTCGCGCGAATTTCCCTATTTCCTCGATCTCGTCGTCATGACGCAGCAGGCGCAGGCGACCCTGCCGGAAAGCCTGCGGCTTTATGCCGAGGCGGCACCCGGCACGGTGATGAGCGAAGAGATCGATCAGACGCTGAAGGACGTGGCGCTCGGCACCGGCATGGTCGAGGCGCTGCAGCGCCTGGAGCGGCGCATGACTGCCGAGGAGGTCATCCGGGTCATCCGTGCGGTGATCCAGGGCGAGGTCGAGGGCAGCAACCGCGTCGAGCTTCTGCGCGAACATGCGCGCGACCTGCGCTTCCGCCGCTGGGAAAAGGCCGACAGGGCCAGTGAAAAGCTGAAAGCCAAGATCGTCATGCCGGCGATGATGATCGTCGTGTCGATCCTGCTTCTGGTGCTGGCGCCGGCAATTGTCGAGATGATGTCGAGTGGGATGTTCTGATCATGGCCTTTTCCTTCTTTCGCGGAAACAAACCCAGCCTTCTGCAGACCGGACCCGGCGGCCAGAGCCGCAGCCATGTGCTCGACCGGCCTGAGATGTCGATCGGCCGGGCTTCGAATGCCGATATCGTCGTCGACGATCCGTTTCTGGCGCCGATCCATGCGCGCATCGAAAAACAGAACGACGGCGGCTTCATCATTCGCCGCATGGGGCTGAACCCGATTATGCTGCGCGGCGAAGCCCTCTTGCAGACTGCCTCGCTGAAGACAGGCGACAGCTTCCGCCTCGGCAAGGATGTCGAATTCCAGTTTCTGGAGAAGGCGCCGGCCAAGGAGGCGCCGAAGAAGGAGGCATCCAAGACTGGTGACGACAAGCCGAAGAAGCCGCTGCTCAAGCAGCCGGCTTTCCTCGCCGGCATGGGTGTCGTCTATCTCGCCATCGTCGGCATCATCGGCTACGTGATCTTGTCCGATAGCGGCAGCACCGAGGGCGGACCGACCGCCGAGCGTATCAACGCCGAGGCCGCCCGCATCCCGACCTGCATCAAGAACGCCCGGCGCATGCGCCAGGTCTCCGAACCAAGCTTCAACGGCGCCGTCGGCGGCCGTGTCGGCCGCGATGGCGATGCAACCTATGCTGCCCTTTCGCTGGCGGCCGAACCGTCGGACGACGCGGCGCTGGCAAAGGCCGCCGAGCCGATCGTCGAGGCCTACAAACGCACCGCAATTGCCGCCCTTGCCTCGGAAACCCGCGGCAACAAAACGCTGGCGCTGAGCCTCTACCAGCAGACCTATGATCTCGTGCCCGACATTAACTGCTCGGCGGCGCGTTTTGCGCTGCAGCGGCGAGCGGCCGTGAAGCCGCCTGCCAAGCGTTGATCGCAGGTCCGGAATTGCGTGAAAACAAAGAGATAGAACGCGAAACCGCTACGCATTTTTGCTGGAATTGCTCTTTGTTCGGGACGTTGGACGTAAGAGAGTTCAGGCTGACGCGACGAGGTCGGAAGCGAAGGCGCGATAGCTATGGAGCGGGCGTCCCAGCAGTTGAGTGAGACGCTCGACATCGCCCGCTTCCGGCACCATGCCGTCGCTGACATAGCGTTCGGCCATCAGCCTCATCTCGTAGGCCATCCATTTCGGCATGAAGGTGGCGAGATTCTGCTCGAACGCCGTGGGGTCGTCGCCGCCATAGATGACCGGGCGACCCAGGACCTCCGACCAGATGGCGGCGAGGTCCGAGCCGGTCAGCGTATTCGGGCCAACCAGGTTGATGGTCTCGACCGGCAGCTTGCCGGGTGCTCGATCCCGCCGGATCAGCTCGATCGCCGCGACCTCGGCGATGTCTCGGGTGTCGACCATGGCCACCCCCTTGCTGCCAATCGGCATCGGATAGACGCCATGATTGAAGATGACGTCTTTGATCATGAGCTCATTGTCGATGAAGTAGGCCGGACGCAAGATAGTGGCGCTAAAACCCATCGCTTCGATCATCCGTTCGGCACCCGACTTCACCGCGAAGTGGGGCACGTTCACGAACCGCTCGCTATGGATGACGGACAGGTAGACGACACGCTCGACGCCTGACTCGCGCGCAATGTTGAGAGCGATGAGCGCTTGCGTAAATTCGTCGCCCGCCACCGCGTTCAGAAGGAAGAGGGTTCTGATGCCGTCGAAGGCGGCGCGCAATGCGTCGATGTCGAGCATGTCGCCCTGCACGACCTCCACGTCGGCCGGGAGGTTGGCCTTTGAGGGATCGCGGACGAGAACGCGAACCGAGGCTTTGCGCTTGAGAAGTTGGCTGACAACCTGGCGGCCCACGCGGCCGGTTGCGCCTGTAACAAGGATAGTCATGTGATTTCTCCGGGGTAGTCATTGTTGACAACCCGAATATGGATGGCTCACAGATGATCCAATAGACGCTGAATCTGGACGCCGCGTCTCATGGATGGAACAGATGGATTTGCTTGCCCTCGCCGATTTCGTCACCGTCGCCCGCCACGGCGGCTTCGGCCGCGCCGCACGCGCTGCCGGCCGTCCCAAAGCCACGCTCTCGCGCCGGGTAGCGGAACTCGAAGCCAGCCTCGGGCTCCGGCTATTCGAGCGCGGTGCGCGTATGCTCAAGCTGACGGAGGAGGGGCGAGCGCTTCATGAGAGGGCTGGCGCGCTGCTGACGGAACTCGACGAAACGGCCGCAGCCATCGCATTCGGCGGCAACAGCCCGCGGGGCAGGTTGCGGATCAGTGCACCATTGCTGTTTTCCCAGACGGCGATGGGCAAACTGGCCGCGGGATTCGCCCTTAGATATCCGGAGGTCCGCCTGGAGATCACGACAGAGGACCGTGCCGTCGACATGGTGGAGGAAGGATACGACGTGGTGATCCGTGTCAATCCAGACCCGGATGAGAGCCTTGTCGGACGGGTTTTCCTGCGTGATGGACTGGTGATTGTAGCAAGCCCGAGCGTTCCGCACCCGGCGAAGGGGGCAGTGGTGCCCGTGGTCGTCCGCGGCTCGCTGGATCAAGGCGGGTCCTGGACGATGATGACGCCGACCGGGCAATCCAAGATTGTCGTTGATCCAGTTCTTTGCCTATCTTCGCTGACCATGGTCCGAGATGCCGTCCGGATGGGCATCGGCGCGGCGCGTCTTCCTGTATCCCTGGTCAGCCGTGATCTTGCTGCCGGCACACTGGTCCGTTGGGGAGATGTCGATGGGCCTGAAACGCGGCTCTGGGCTCTCTATCCATCGCGACGGCTACTCAGCGCGCGTGTGTCCGCCTTCCTCGACTATTTGAAAGTGGCCTTTCCCATGGGTACGGCGGAAGAGCTGGCAGCCTATGTCGAGGGATAGGTTCTGATCTCTCGAAGCGACCGAGTGCATGAAAAGGTTAGCTCTCTCTTGTGTGTGAGCAACATCATGACCATCGACCGCCCGAACGAGACATCGCACCCTTCGCGTCTCGTTGAAGGGGATGACGAGCCGATAGACGACGCGCTTTCGCAACGCCTCGGTCAGGATTGTCGTCATCCCCGCTCGGATCAGCCTGCAGCGTTCGGCACCGGCGTGTTGAGCAGTTGCTGTTCCCACAGGAATGCGATCCCGCTACCGCCGGCATGCTGGGTAATCACCTCGGTCAAGGCGGCGGCCTGGTCGGTCCGGGCCCAGTCGCGCTGCCATTCGGACGCC
This sequence comes from Rhizobium sp. NZLR1, assembly GCF_017357385.1. Classification (NCBI taxonomy): domain Bacteria; kingdom Pseudomonadati; phylum Pseudomonadota; class Alphaproteobacteria; order Hyphomicrobiales; family Rhizobiaceae; genus Rhizobium; species Rhizobium sp. NZLR1. The sequence continues at coordinate 413,124 of NZ_CP071634.1, forward strand.
AGTGCCATCCACGTCATCATGTTTGCGCCAGCCGCGATCATGCGCTGGATGGCGACCTCATGGGCTTCGACCGATACAGCGCCGGACGCGTCGGTGATGACAGTCACATCCCAGCCTTCGCCGAGGGCCTGGATCGTCGGCATCGCGACGCAGACCTCGGTCCACAGACCGGCAATGATCAGCTGCTTGCGGCCGGTCGCCTTGACCGCGTCCACCACTTTGCGATCCTCCCAGGTATTGATGAACGTCCGGTCGATCACCTCCTGACCAGGAAACACATCCGTGATCTGGGGGAAGAGGAGACCGCCTCGCGCGGCGATCACCGTGGTCAGGATTGTCGGAACACCGAAGGCCTTGGCGGCCTTCGCCAGCCCCGTCGTATTGTTGATCACCATCTGCGGCTCGTGGCTGTTCACATTCGCGAGCTGGTAAGGCTGGTGATCGATCAGAACGAGGACCGAATCCTCGGGACGAAGAAGCGAAGCAAGGCCATTGCGAAAAGTCATGAATACATCCTCTGCTGCCGTTGTGTGGGAGGTTGGTATGCCGGGTGACACGCGCCAGCAGCGGCGCTGCCTCCGAAACGGACACTGTCATTCCCATTTGCGATACGGTAGTGCTCACTCGTGCCAAGCTGTGTTGCGAAATGGGGAACGCCGAAGTGGATATTGAAGAGCTCAGGACATTCGTGGAAGTTGCGGATGCGGGTGGCGTTACATCAGCCGCGCGCCGGCTCGGCATCTCCAAGTCAATCGTCAGCCGGCGGCTCGTCCGGCTTGAAGCGGATCTCGGCGTCCAGCTTCTTGCACGAACCACCCGCGGCGCGGCGCTCACCGAGGCCGGGATCACGTTTCGGGACTATGCGGCCAGGGTCTGCGCCGAGATCGACGCGGCCAGGGAGACGATCCTGCCCGCCGGTGACCTTTGCGGCCGCCTGAGAGTTGCACTGCCGCTTTCCTTCGGCCCGACCCACTTCGCGCCCGTGCTCGCGGACATGGCGCGACGCCACCCCCAGCTTCACATCGACACCTCCTACAGCGATCGCTTCGTCGATCTCATTGCAGAGGGTTTCGATTGTGCGATCCGGGTTGGTTTCCTTCCGGACTCCAACCTGATCGCAAAGCGCGTCGGACCGATTTATGGCAAGCTCGTCGCGAGCCCGGACTATATCAAAGGCAATGGTTCACCTGCGAGGCCGGAGGACCTCGCCGCCCATCAGGCCCTCATGCAGGGAACGGAAACCTGGCAATTCATGGATGGCGACAGGATCGTCACGGTTCATCCGCGGGGGCGATTCAAGGCGGACAACGCCACGGCACTTGCCGCCGCCGCATTGGCAGGGCTCGGCATCGCCTGGATCCCCGACGGCATCACCCATCAATACGTGGCCTCCGGCGCGCTGGTTCCGGTCATGACACGCTATCCTCCGCCTCCGGCAGGCATCTACGTCATCCGCCCGCCGGGCCAGCATCCCGCCCGCAAGGTACGGGTCCTCTCCGAAATGCTGATCGAGTGTTTCGAACAGGCCCCGCAGCCAGCGGGCTTCGATCGCTAACCCCCGAAGGGCGCGGAGGCCGGGCACGGTCTCATCCGATGTCAGGGCTTGGCGAGGTTCGCCAGCGCCTCGGGCGAGTATGCGCGCAGCGATCCCTCAATGACCGCTTGTGTGACGGGTTTCGGATGCTGCCGGCCCGAAGCAGACCTGACGCGTGCCAAAGGGACGCTCCTCAGAATGCGTGGAATTTCTGGCATCCGCCCGCCGACCCTGCCATAAATTGATTTCATCGAGGGAGGCACCATGATGCAGAAGAAAGCGCCGGACTTCAGCCTTGAGGGCAAGGTGACTTTGGTGACGGGAGCGAGCCGTGGCATCGGTCGAGCTTGCGCGCTTGCCTGTGCCGCAGCAGGCTCCGATATTGTTTTGGGGGTCCGCGATGTCGCAGCGTCGGCAGGCCTGGTGGCCGAACTCGAGGGGACGGGACGAAAAGTCATCACTGTTGAACTGGACATTCCCAACAAGGCCCATATCGCACAAGCCGTCGATGCAGCGCTTGCTACATTCGGTCGGGTCGACGTGCTCATCAACAATGTCGGCGTGGCTCCCGGCAATCTCGCGGAACTCGTCGAGGAGAAGGACCTTGACGAGATCCTCGATGTCAACATTAAGGGCACCTTTCTGATGACGCAGGCAGTGGGGCGTCACATGATCAAGCGCAATGGGGGCCGGATCATCAACATCAGCTCACAGGCCGGCACCGTGGCCCTGCGCGGCGAGGCAATCTATTGCATGAGCAAGGCGGCAATCAATCACCTCACGCGCTGCCTTGCAGCCGAATGGGCAGCCTATAATGTCACCGTGAACACCGTATCGCCGACGTTCATCCACACGGATGGTACAGCACCTTTTCTATCCGATGCCGACAATCGCAAAGCGACGCTCGGTCACATTCCACTCGGCCGGATCGGTGAAACCGATGATGTGGTGGGTGCCGTCGTCTTCCTGGCATCGCCGGCTTCGAGCCTGATCACCGGTGCCAACCTGCTGGTGGACGGTGGATGGTCCGTCGCATGAGGCCGAGGCTGCTACACGCCTCGGACAATCTGACATAGAGGTGGCTCATCGCGTCCCGCTGGCCATGCTGACTAGGCTCCGGCTGGTACAAGAATCATCGATCGAACTTTTTCGAGTGGATGAAAAGCCGTTCGTCCACCCCATGAGATGAAGACGCCAGTCCTACCCTGAAAAGCCAGGGCGTTTGTGTAATAGCAGTCGTTGGTCAGGATGTCGTAGCGGGCCGTCGCGTAGCGAAATGCGAAAAATGTGCTGCCATAACCCACACCGATCGACATGATGATGCCGAGCGGCAAGGCGAGCAGCGGTAACCTGCGCTGCCGGACATCCGCCAGCCAGAGGCCCGCTGCCGCGAGAATACCTGGGATGACCGACATGGCGATGAAGACGAGGTCAGGTGAAGCGGGTGCTCCGAAGTCGTCGTCTACGTAAAGCGCCCGGCCAAACTCCATCACCACAGGCATGAAGCGCGCAAAGGCGATTGACAGGATCAGAACACAGATAATGCGAACACGCACGGGTCCGCTCCCAAGCTAAACCGACCTTCGACAATTGCGGCAATCATACGATCAACTGGCTCCGCTGCCATGGGCTTGCACGCCTGAGTTAATTTCGAAGTTAATAATCCATCTATCGGGTTGTGGGGCTGTTAGGCGATATCCCGAAACTTAGCGACATCTCGCGCCGGCCAGCGCCGGTTGGAAGAAGGCGGATCGCCGAACTCTATCGCATGCCTAAACTCCTTCAGCGATAAGTTGTCTTTTAAGGAGTGTGCCTTACTGTCCTCGTATCGGAGGAGTGGATCATGACGATGATAGTTTCGGCTCTTATCGGGGTGGCATTAGGCATCGCCTTATTGGCAGCGGTTTTTCTCTTTGCTTTTCGTCGCAAGGTCACCAACAAGTCGACCACGAAATCGGCCGATAACTACGACGTGTTTGATAAGGACCCGAGCTTCTACAGCTCCTATGACGTATCCGATAAATAAACCGGGCGACTCCACGTGGCCTATTTTCGCGCCATTCTACTTCAAGAACAATTCAAGCAAAGTGGGACTGGAACACCGGTTACTGTAGACTGCGAGCGCGAGCTTATACGCGTCCGCTAAGTAGCGACCGTTGGCGTCCCGAGTGTCGCTAGCCAAACCGTTCCACCAGGAAATCGATCACCGTCCGCAACATCGCTGTCGGCCGGCGGTTCGGCGGATAGACGAGGGACATCGGAACGGGCTTGTAGGACCATTCCGGCAGCACCTGCTCAAGCCGTCCTTCGACGATATCAGCGGCGAGCAGCAGTTCCGGCTGAAGCACAATTCCCGCGCCGCTGAGCGCTGCCATGCGAAGTGCTGCCCCCTGGTTGGTGGAGAATTTTCCGGAAATCAACACGTCACGCATTTCGCCTCCCGGCCCGACCAGGTGCCAGCGATCCTGCATGCGCCAATAGGAGTGGCCGAGGCAGAGATGGTTCGTCAGAGCCTCAGGCGAGGCCGGCCGGCCATGGCGGGCGAGATAATCCGGCGCGGCAGCGAGAATCCGCCGGTAGGGCGTGAGCGGGCGGGCGACCAGGCTGTCGTCGGATAACGGTCCGATGTGGATGCCGAGCTCGAACCCCTCGCCGACGAGGTCATGGACATTGTTGTCGAGCGACAGCTCGATGCTGACGTCGGGATAGGCGTTCTGGTAATCGATCAGCGCCGGCACCAGGATCTGCGTCCCGAAGCTGACCGGTGCCACCAACCGAAGCCGGCCGCGCGGCGCCGATTGCAGCTCGCTCGCCGAAGCCTCGGCCAGCGCCACTTCGGAAAGCGCGCGTTTGCAGCGCTCGTAATAGAGCTGGCCAACCTCTGTGAGCTGATGGCGTCGGGTGGTGCGATGGATCAGCTTCGCCCCGAGCCGGGTCTCGATGGTCTTGATGTGCTTGGCGACCATGGCAGGCGACACTTGCGCGATCTCCGCGGCGGCCGCGAAACTGCCGTTGTCGATGACCCTGACAAACATCGCCATGCCGGCCAGCTTGTCCATGATTGCCTACCTGTTGGTTTCGAATGACGATACCGGCAGCTTATTTATCAACCTCAGCATTTGCAAGATAGTGGTCACGCCCGAGCCAAGGCGACTGATATAACCAACATGACCAAGGAGAAAACATGCCTATTCTTCATCTGCAGATGCATCCCGGCCGCACCGACGATCAGAAACGCGCCTTCGCCCGGGAAGCGACGAAGGCCGCCGTCGAGACGCTGGCATGCCCGCCGGAATCGGTGGAAATCCTCATAACGGAGATCGCCAAGGATTCCTGGGCGGTAGGCGGCAAGCTGAAATCCGAGGCCTGAGAGACGTCCCGCAGCATCGAAGCTCGAGCTGCGGGACGCCGCCATGCTGTTGGACAGGGAGCCGGCACGCGGCTCCCGTGTTGACCGCGTCGAGCGACCGGTTGACTTACTGGCTGCTGCGAATCCACCGCCCGCAAGCTGGGGGCACCTGGCTTCGCCCGGACTTAGGCTTTCCGCGCATTTGAGCCATGGCGGAGTCTGCCTGAAAGCAGACATCGTCGACGAACACGCTGTAGGTCGCAGATGCACCAGAGAACTTGATCTCAGCCGAGATCGCCCTGGGCAGAAGTTCCCCTGTCTCTGTCTTCCTGCTATCGTGGAGATGGGGGACGGCTCTATGAGCGAGAATCGCAAGCTGGCCGCAATTCTGGCCGCGGACGTAGTTGGATACAGCCGGCTCGCCAGCGAGGACGAAGATCGCACCCTGGCAAGGTTGCGGGCACTGCGCAGCGACCTGATCGATCCAACCATCGCAGTGCACAACGGCCGTGTCATCAAGCGCACTGGTGACGGAGCGCTGGTCGAATTCCGCAGCGTTGTCGATGCCGTGCGCTGCGCCATCGAGGTGCAGAACGGCATGGTCGAGCGCAACGCCGGTGTTCAGCAGGATCGGCGCATCGAGTTCCGGATCGGCATCCATCTGGGGGACGTAGTAGAGGAATTCGATGGCGACCTGATGGGCGACGGCGTCAACATCGCCTCGCGTCTCGAGGGTATCGCGGCCCCCGGCGCTATTTGCCTGTCCGAGGACGCCTATCGCCAGGTCAGGGCGAGACTCGATCTCTCCGTCAGCGATCTCGGCAACACGCAACTCAAGAACATTGCCGAGCCGATCCGGATCTATTCGCTCCAGGTCGGCACCGCCGCGGAGGTAAAGCCAGGAGTGACCGCCGCCGTTGCTCCTGCGCCGGCCGCATTGCCGTTGGACCTCTCGATTGCCGTGCTGCCATTCGTCAACATGAGCGGCGATGCCGAGCAGGAGTACTTCGCTGACGGCATCTCCGAAGATATCATCACAGCTCTATCGAAGCTGTCGCAGCTGTTTGTCATCGCTCGCAACTCGTCGTTTACCTTCAAGGGCCGGAACGTGAACGTGCAGGAAGTGGGCGACAGCCTCAAGGTGCGCTACGTGCTGGAAGGAAGCGTCCGCAAATCAGGCAACAAGGTGAGGATCACCGCGCAGCTGATTGATGCCACTACCGGCGGGCATCAGTGGGCGGAGCGTTTCGATCGCGACCTGACCGATATCTTCGCAGTGCAGGATGACGTCACGCAGCAGATCGTCGGCGCTCTGGAACTCAAGCTGACGGCCGGGGACCAGCAGCGGCTCGCGACCGAGCAAACTCAAAATCTGGAAGCCTATGACTGCTTCCTGCGGGGCCGTGAACACATGTGGCGGCTGACGAGAGAGCAGAACATTCAGGGCCGGCAATTGCTGCAGCGCGCCGTCGATCTGGACCCGAAATTCGCCCCGGCGCACGCCTTCCTCGCCGTCACGCACGGGCTGGCCTACGTTAACCAGTGGAGCCGATCGCCGTCGAAATCGCTGGAACAGGCGACCGAGGCTGCGACGCTGGCGGTGGCGCTCGACGATCGGTATCCGTACGCACATTGGGCGCTGGCCGTCGTCAACTTGTACCTGCGACGACTTGACGTGGCCATCCGCGAGGCTGAACGCGCGATCGCGCTTGCTCCCAATCTTGTCGAGGGCCACGAGAGCCTCGGAAACGCGCTGCACTATGCGGGCAGATCCGACGAGGCCCTCGTCTCCTTCGAGCGGGCGATGGCCCTGAATCCATATTATCCAGACATTTTTCTGCACTTCCACGCGCAGGCGATGTTCCAGTTGGGCAGGTACGAGGAGGCCGTTGTCTTCCTGAAGCGACGACTAGTCCGCAATCCAGCCACCGACATCTCACGTGTGTTGCTGGCGGCGAGCTATGGTCACTTGGGCTGCTTGGCGGAGGCGCGGGGGCAGTGGGAGGAAGTGTTCCGGATCAATCCCGATTATTCCCTGGAGCACAGGCGCAAAGTGCTGCCCTACAAGAACCCTGCCGATTTCGAGCGCATTGTGGACGGACTGCGCAAAGCTGGCCTCACCGAGTGATTGCATTCCATCGCCGGCAGTCGTCCCACAGCTTCCGTACGGCTCTAGAGCACGCCGCCTTGTATCTGGTTCGCCTCAGATTGTGCGAACGAACATCGAGAAAACATGCATATTCTTCACCTGCAGATGCATCCCGGCCGAACCGACGATCAGAAACGCGCCTTCGCCCGCGAAGCGACCAAGGCCGCCGTCGAAACGCTGGCATGCCCGCCAGCGACACCAGAAAGTCGTCTCGAAAACAGGCTTGCGAATCAGATAAGTGTATGCTTATGTGTTGGCATGATCGAGAATGACTTTTTCCGAGCTCTGGCAGACCCGACCCGCCGCGCGATTTTCGAGAAGCTGGCGGCGGGGAGCATGAACGCCAGCGCCTTGCGTGAAGGCATGGAGATCAGCCAGCCGGCAATGTCGCAACACCTTGCAGTTCTGCGGAGTGCAAAGCTCGTGAGGGAACAACGACAGGGGCGTTTCGTGAATTACGAAGTCGATCCCGATGGGTTGGCTCTCATCGCCCAGTGGCTCGCAAAATACCGCGCCTATTGGCCGGAGCGTATCGCAGCACTCAAAGTCTTGCTGAAGGACATGGATCAATGAACGAAGGGAAGACCAAGGAGCAGGATAGCAGCGTCGAGCAGGAATTTGACTTGAGCGATCCGCCGCAAAAGGTCTGGCGCGCTGTCACCGTTCCCGAATTTCGGGAAAGGTGGTTGCCAAAGGAGGCATTGGCCGATCCCGATGCGATCGCCGTCACCCCCGGCCAAGAAGTCCGCTACAAGCTGCGCGACGACAGCCCACCATTCCTTGAAAGCACCGTGACGTTCACGATCACACCGAACGCGACGGGCGGAACCTGCCTTCGGATCGTCCACGAACTGACGGATGCAAGATTCGACCGAATGGCGAGGACGGCCGTAAACAGCAACAGCCCGCCCCTCATGCTCGCCGCCTGACGCGGCGAGCCTCACCCTAAAACTCTGGAAGTTTGGAGGTCGCCGATGCGCGAAGCGATGCAGCTCGTCCCTATGGTCATAGAACAGTCCAGCCGGGGGGAACGATCATTCGATATTTATTCCCGGCTTCTTCGTGAGCGGATTATCTTTCTCAATGGCGAGGTGAACGACACCGTTTCGGCCCTCGTCTGCGCGCAGCTGCTGTTTCTGGAAGCAGAAAACCCCAAAAAGCCCATCAACCTCTATATCAATTCGCCGGGCGGCGTCGTGACCAGCGGCCTCGCCATGTATGACACCATGCGCTACATCCGCGCACCGGTTCACACGCTCTGCATGGGTACGGCCCGCTCTATGGGATCGTTTCTACTGATGGCGGGCGAGCCGGGCGAGCGGGCCACCCTACCAAATGCAAGCATCCTGATCCACCAGCCATCAGGCGGCTTTCAGGGGCAGGCGTCGGATATGCAAATTCACGCCGAGGAAATCCTGAAAACAAAGCAGCGTATGACACGGCTCTACGCGGAACATTGCGGGCGCTCCTATGAGGATTTTGAACGCGCCATGGACCGCGACCGCTTCATGACGCCGCAAGAAGCATTGGAATGGGGCTTGATCGACAAGATCATGCAGGTCCGCGAAGCCCCGGCCGATCAGTAAGGGATATGGCCCCGTTGTCGCAAAAATCCCGATTAACGCGACACTTGTTTTCCTGTCTTTTGCAACGCCGCAGAATAGACAGTTTCGCGATGCCAGCAATGATCGCTTGTGGCGCAAACCTGCGTCAGCTTCTCGAAATTGGGACTATCTTTGCGCCTTCGACGGCAGGTCCGGTCGTCGCGCTGCCACGCCCTGCGGGACGAGACAGAGAGCCGCGATGCCCGCCTCTTCGGCCGCACGCAGAAGCGCTTCCCGGAATTGTTCCGGGGCAATTTTCCCGCTGATTGCGTCGACGCAGGCTTTCACGGCAGCGACATATTCCTCGCCGTCATCGAAAGGCCAGTCGTTCATCAGGAGACGTGCCGCGTCGCCCAGCGTCCATACGATCTTGCGAGACGCCGGACCCCGCAAAGCAAAACCGACCGGCGTGAATGCTGCTGATGTATTCCAGCACATTGTCCTCGACCCCTCAAGGCGGGGATACTGCAGTCCCCACCTCTAATATACGCACATTTTATGAAAGTTGGAATTGAAATTTGGTGAAGAGTACCGCTTGAGCGCGAGGCTGCCGAATGAAGAAAAAAGGCGCTCTGCGACCTATTTTCAAGCGCTGCATCGACACGTGTTGCACCGATGGAGGCATGCGGGATTTTTTCCTTTTCGATCTCGACGCTCCGGTTCACTCACCGTAATTCCGCAGTCACCCTGAAAATGCCGCCGGCCGAAGCGTCCGAGCAGACGACGAAGGTCGAGCCCTCCTGCGCCATGAAGGCGACATTGCCGCCGGCCTCGCAGGGGGTGGCGCTCCATTGCAGGATGATGTCGCCATTGTCGGGCAGTTTTTCCGTCGCGAGCTTCGTCGCACTGGCCATCCACTCGGTTGCCGACGGCAGGTGAACGGGCGTGTTCAGCTGCTTCGACAACCAGGCAGTATAGGTCTGAGCCACGGCAAGCGGCACGTCGTCGGCCGGCTGCTGCGGATTGTCGCTGTATGCCTGCGCTGAGGCGGGATCGGAATTGGCGGTGTAATATGCCGCCATCTCGGCGCGAGTGACGGCCTTCGCCTGCATGCAGAAGGATTTTTCGACTTTGACGGCGCCATTGGCAACGCCGAGCATGCCGCCAAGCTCTTTCATCGAAGCGGTCATCAGCCGCACATTGTCGAGCGAATAGCTTCCCGCCGGCACAGTCTCGAAGGCCAGGGTCGGCGAAACCGGGCAGAAGCCGCGCGCCGACAGCGCCTCGAGATCGGCAAGGATCGGTTTGTAGGCGACCACCGCTATTTTATAGGCCTCGGCGCTATATCGGCCATCGGCCTCGCTGATCTTCGGCGCGAGTGATACAAGCGTCGGATCGGCTGCACCGGCGCGCGTCGTGATCGAGGCGTTGAGATCGGCGACCTTTTGCTTTAGCGCCGTCGCCTCGTCCTTCGACGCCATGACGTCGGCGATGATGGCGGCAAGGAGTTTGGCGGCGTCGCCATAGCCTGATGTCGCCGCCGGCATCTGCCATTGTTCAGCCTTGGCCTTTGCCTCGGTCATCAACCCGCTCGCCTTGGCGACATCCGGACTATCGCCGGCGCCGATGCGATTGACCGTCTCGCGCTTCGCCGCCGCGTCTTTTTCGGCCGCCGTCAGCGCCGTGAGTGCCTTGGCGAGATCGTTAAAACCGGTCTTCGATGCGTCGTAGCCGTCGACGGCCGCATGCATTTGCTTGGCCGTAGCGCTGTCGGCAGCAGCCTTCATCTTGGCATCGGCGTCGGCAAAAGCCGGCGCCTTGTCGCCGCCGGCAGTCGAAGCGGCGGCTTTCGCCTTTTCGGCGTTCTCCTTTGAGATGGCGATCAGCGCATTGCCGAGATTGATCGCGGCAGACTGGTAACCCGGAAGGGCCTTTTCGTAGTCTTCATCCTTCAGCAGGGCATCGGCAGAGGTCAGTGCCGAGGCGCCGGTGTCATAGGAGAGCTTCGCCTGGTCACTGGCCGGCCGCTCCGGCGCCTTGGCGGCGATCGCCTGCTGTTTGCGGCTTTCGGCCTCCTTCTTCCAGACGCCGACATCGGCAACGAGTTTCGGATCCGGGCGCAGCAGCTTCGGAATAGTGACGACGCCGACGCCGATGCAGATCAACAGCAGGGCTGCGATCATGGAGATTTTGACAGGCGTCCACTTTTTCGGTTTCGGCGCCTCCTGTTGCTGCTGCATGCCGCCGCGCGGATCCCACGACATCGGCTGGATGCCGGTCGTCACCCTTGTGTATTCGCCGAGCGCATCGGCGCCGGTGCGCGGCCGCTGGGCCGGGTCGCGGCTCAGCATCCGCTCGATCAGGCTTGCCAGACCCTCGGGAAAGCCGGGGATCAGCACGTCGAGGCGGGGAAAGATGTTGGAAGGATCGAGATGGATGTTCTTCCAACTCTGCTCGCGCTGGTGTTCGTCTTCCCAGACCATGACGCTATCGAAGACGCTGTTATAGGTCTGCCGCGGCAGGAAAAGCTTGTAGGCGATCATGCCCATTGCGTAGATGTCGAGAGCTGATGAGGCGGAGAAGGTGCCGCTGGCATAGATCTCCGGCGCGCCGAATTCGGGCACATAGGGCGGGATGATGTGCTCGCCGATCTTCGAGATCAGGTGCAGGTTGCCGATCCGGACCGACAGGCCGGAATAATCCTCCGAGACGTAGATGCACTGGTCCGTCAGCGCGTTGTGGGCATAACCGGCGCCGTGCAGCGTCGCCAGGCCTTCGAGGATGTGGCGGCCGATCTCGGCGGCGCGCTCGTAGGCCACCATTTCGGTTTCGTCGAGATATTGGTGCAGCGTCTTCGACGGCCGTTTCTCGACGATATAAAAATTGTCGTCTTCCGGCGACGGCGGGATGAGGTCCTCGATTTCGACGAAGCGGCGGGCGGTCAGCGATTTGGCCTCGTTGATGGAGGTCCAGACCCGCTCGAAACGCGCCTTGTCCAATTTTAACGCCACATCGGGGGCGACGATAAAGACCGCATGGTCCATCCGCTTGTCCTGGGCGGGATAGACGATGAACTCGTTCTCATAGACCGGCTCGCCGATCGTGTAGCGGGCGATCAGATCACTTCTCATGCACGTGTCCCCCTGCAATCATTGGCATTTCTATTCGCCGGCCATGCTCTGACTCTTTCATGCAGAACAGGATTCAGATTTCAGGCCAATCGGCCTTCAATCATCCTGTTCCAGAAGCGGATCGCCGATCAGGCCGGCGGCCAGCAGCAGGCCGCTTTTCGTATCGCGAAGTGCGAAGGCAAAACGGGCATCGGCGACGACGCGAACGAGCTTGGGATCGATGCTGCGTTCTGTGATCGCTGCCGTGGCTGCCGCCGCCTCCGTGCCGTTTTCGTCAACCTTGATCATCGTCTTCTGAAGAACGCGCGACAAGCGAATGTTTTCCTTGGTGAAACCCGGGAAGGTGGCATGCTTGGCCTTTTCGGGCGTCAGTCCCATCGCATTCAGTATCGGCATCAAATCACGCCCGTCGTTCAGGGAAAAGCGGGGCAGGAAGATTTCACCCTTGGCCGCTTCGAATTTTTCGCCCTGCAGCCAGGAGGTAAGCGCCTTCAGGTCGGCGCCGGCGACACCTTTGCCGGAGCGCGCCGCCACCACGACCATGCTGTAGCTTTCGCCGGCATAAGCAAGGTCGACGGCGGCAAATTTATCGTCGAAGCGGAATTTCTGCCCATCGCCGGCAAGATGCATCATCGGCACCGAAATCGTCGAACCGTCCGGCCGCTGAAAGGGGCTCGCCGGGCTTTCCCGCTCGAAAGAGGTCTTCCAACGCGCCTTGAAGGACAGCGCGCCGAGGCTGACGAAACCGCCGCCGGGCGGCGCGTCGAGCATGACGGGAATGGCGCCGCGCGTCGTCTCTTTGACCCAGAGGTTGATGTGCTCGACCGATGCCGGTCCGTCGAGATCCTCGATCGAGGGCTTGATGCGGTGGGTGGCGAGCATCGAGAGCGCGTCGGGGACGAGCACCAGCTTATCGTCGAAGACGATCGCAACAGCCGTCGCCAAAGACGCATCCGCGGCGGCCGGCTTCTCCTGTGACATCGCGTCAAGCACCGTCTCCGGCCCCTTCACCTCGCTGCCGAAGCCGAGGCCTTTGGCGATTGCGGCCTTGCCTTCGGCGGAGGCGCCGAGGCTGGCAAGGCCGAGGGCTGCTGCAAGGCTTGCCGGCGACACCATGATATTAGCCGCACCCTCCTTTGCCAGCGTGCGGTCGATCAGCTCGGCGGCGAGCCCGGCCTGGGCGGCGAGCATCGATTTGCCGTCGCCGGAGTTGTCGGCATGGGCGGCTGAGGCGAGCGTCAGCAGGGAAGCGGCAAGACCCGCCAGCAGCGTGGATTTCGGCATGCTTCCCTCCTCTTCAGCGGATGCGATAGAATTTGGAATCGAACGACCATTTGCCTTGGCCGCCAGTCTCGTCGTCGCCGACGATCCTCAGGCTGCGGGCGAGGTCGTAGACATAGTTGAAGGCGGCGCGCTGGCCGACCAGCGGGGTCGGCACATCCGGCAGGTCGAGCACTTCGATCGGCTTGTCGCTGAGGATGGCGACGACCATGCCGACGCCGGAAGGTCCCTCCACCACATATTCGAAGCCGGTATAGGGATTGCGCGCATCGGGCACGACGACCGGCCGGGCCGGATCGAGCCGGTTGTCGCCGCTCTTGGCTGATGGTTTCAGCCCCATCGAGCGCTTGTTCGGGTAAAGCTGCGTCAGCTTGCCGGAGGCATCGATATCGACCAGGATCAGATAGCCGGACTTCTTGGTCGACACCCGCATCGCCACCTTGTCGCCGATGCCGACCGAGGTGCCAGGCAACACGTCGACGGCAACGCCGGCCTCATTGTCGCTTTTCAGCGTGTTCTCGACGGCGGCGAGCGGGGTTTTTGCCTCCTCGCCGGTGATGACATCGCGGCCGAGCGCATCCGGCTGGCCATAAAACTGTGGGACCGGCGTGAAGCGGCAATCGTCGGCATGGGTTCGGCAATATTCGTCGGATTTGCGCCGGACATAATCAAGCAGGGCGGCATTGCTGACATTCGGCTTGTCGGCGGCGCGCGCCACGCCATCCTCAACGCCTTCGATGAAGCGGCGGGTGAAGACGCCGCCCGGCGGCTTGGCCTCGCGGTCGACGAGCGCCCATTGGCCTGAATTGACCGCCGACCAGACCATGGCGTTTTCGCCGCCGAACGAGAATTTCGCTTCCGTGCCTGATTTGTTCGGCGGTTCGAGCGCAGCCAGCGCCGGACCGAGGCAACGGACGTTGCCGCCGCTTGGCGCCGCCACCGCGCTGCGGCTGCCCGGCCCGACATGGCAGGCATCGATCAGCAGCGTGACGCGGCGGTCCTTGAGGCTGTTCAGCCGTGCGGCGATTTCGGTTTCGCGGATCTGATTGGTGACCGTTACCTTGCCGGCCTCGCGCACCAGCTTGGCGTCGGCTGCAACAAGCGTCGGGCTGGTCGTCGCCTCGGCGCCCATTTCCTCGGAACCTTGCCCACTGAAATAAAGGAAGACCCGGCTTCCAGGTGTCGACTGGCGCACCAGCCAGTCGTCGATTTCGGCAAGGATCGCCTCGCGGCTGGCCTTGCGGTTGGTCAGCGTGTGGATCTGTTCCGGGCGGTAGGCGAGCGTCTTCACGAGGAAGAGCTGCATCGACTTCACATCGCTGGCAGAACCGGTCAGTTTCGCCTCGCGCATCTCATAATCGTCGATGCCGATCAGCAGCACGCGGTCGCCGGGAGAGCTTTCGATCGCGGGCGCCTGAGCAACGGGTGTTTGGGCAGCAGGCGTCTGGACCACAGGCGGCTGGACGGCGGGTGTCTGGACTGCAGGCGGCTGGGCGGCGGGTTCGCCGGTGGGGGCGTCTGGCGTTTCGGTCGTGGCGGCAGGCGCGCTATCGCCGGCGGGAGGGGTGGTGATGGCGAGGTTGGCGAGTTTCTGGCCGGACTGTCTCAGCTTCGTCCCAGCGCCGGCGCTGGTGGTGGTCGAGGCGACCTGATCGCCGGCGGCTGAAGCTTCGACATTCGGCACATCGCCCTCGGTCTTGGCGGCGATCCAGTCGCGGAAGGCGGCGACGCGGGTATAGACGCCGTAATGTTTAGCCTCGGCGCAGCCGGCACCCCAGCTGACGATGCCGAGCTGGATCCAGCTCTTGTCGGGGCGCTGCGCAACCAGCGGGCCGCCGCTGTCGCCCTGGCAGGCATCCTTGCCGCCTTCGGCATAACCGGCGCAGACATTGCGCTCGTCGATCGGGTTCATCCGCATCGAGCTGTCGCGATAGGCGGCGCGGCAATCCTCGCGCGGAACGATCGGCAGCTCGACTTCCTGCAGCTCGGTCGGCAGGTATTTGTCGTCCCAGCCGTGATCGGCCTTGGTATAACCCCAGCCTGTGACGACAGCCATGTGACCGGCGGCCTCGACCTCGTCATCCCCCGCCGAGGCGAGGACTGCAGGCCTGGAGACGGCGGGTTCGGCAAGCTTGATCAGGGCGATGTCGTTGGCAAAGACCTTGCGGTCGAAATCCTCATGGATGACCACGTCTTCGACGGCAAGGCCGGGTTTATCCGGTCCGTCGACGGATATGACCTTGTCGATCTTCGACTTGCCCTCGACGATCAACAGGTCGCGGGCGAACAGATCCTGCTTGCCGGAGCGGCCGCTGGTGACGCAATGGGCGGCGGTCAAGATCCAGCGCGGCGCAATCAGCGAGCCGCCGCAATGGCCGCCGAAGCGACCGCGCTGTTCGGGATCGGGCGCCAGGATCTTGACCTGCCAGGGCCATTCGCCCTTCTTCGCAGCCTGGCCGCCGATGACACGGCCGCCATCCTCGCCGGCGAAATCGGTATCCTGCTGGCCCAGCGCAGGCGCAGCCAGGAGCAGCATGACGGAGGCAATAGTCAGGACCTTGCTGATCGACGCGCTCATAGCTTGGCTCCGGCGGAGGTATAGAGGACCGTAAATCCGAGGCGGGCGCCCTCGGGCAGGAATTCGCCGAGCCGCCTGGCGATGTTGCCGGCGGTGCGGCGCCTGTCGTTCTGTTTCAGGAACTCGACGAGCTCGGGCATTGGCTTTTCCGAGGTGACGGCAACCAAGAGATCGGTGCCGAACGGGGCGACGACGGAAAGATCGAGATCGAAGCTCGCCGGCATCTGCGCATCGCCATCCTTCTCGCCGGGATAGAGGAACTGCACGGTGCCATCGCCGGTGACGTCGAAGAGCACCAGCTTGCGGCCCGCTAGATCGGAAATCGCGACGCCGACACGCTCGCCCTCGCGATGGACGGTGTCGGACGGGGTGACGCGCACGGTCTGCGGATTAACCTCCGACAGCCGCTTCAGCGTGTCGAGCGCGGCCATCCGGTCGACGACGAAAGGCATGTCGCCGGCACCGATGCCGGAGGCGACGACATCGCCGCCGGCAATCGCCTCGCGCTTTTCCGGATCGAAGACAATGTCGGCATTCGCACCCTCTGTCAGCTTGAACGGCGTGATGGCCGGTCCAATGCCCTGCAGCACCGGTGCGGCGCCGAGGGCGGCAACGCCGATCGGCGCGGGCTCGGCGGGCGGCGGAGTGCTTGATTTCGCTACTTCTGTCGTCGTTCCCGCCCCTTCGTAATGGTAGACCACCGCGCGGTCGAGATCGGTTCCCGGCGGGCTTTCGGTAAAAATGTTCTGTCGCTGATCGGTGAACTGATAGACCGACTGGCGCACATATTCGAAGAGTTCGCGGCGGCTGACGGCGCCGTCGCCGTTGCGGTCGGCCGCCCCTTCGAAGGCGCGGGCGGTGGCATAACTCAGCGCGCCGCGTTTCTGCGGAATGCCGGGAATGGATATCTCCGGCGATTTGGTGTTGTCGTCGACGGCGGCGAGGAAGGTCAGCCGTTTGAAATCGAAGCCGGTGGAAAGCGCATCCGCCGTCGTCGAGATCGGCGCGAGATCGTCCTCCTCGATCGTATAGGACGGCGCCTGGCGCCAGGTGATCGCGGCGCCGCGCGGATCGACATCGCGGGTCAGGCCGCCGGCATGGCAGGTATCGGCGATGAAGACGACATCGGCGCCCTTGGCCTCGAGGTTGCGGATCAGCACCTTGAATTCGTCGCCGAAGATGCGTTCGCGCGATCCCGGCAGCCGGGTATCGAAGCCGGCGAGCACATAGACCTCGTCGCGGCCGCTCGGCTTCGAGCCCTTGACGCGCTCCGGCTCGCTCGACCCGTGGCCGGCGATGCCGAGCACGACGAGATCGCCGGCCCCTGCCCGCTCGGTGACGGCTTCGATCGCATGGAAGATGCCCTCGCGGTCGGCCTCGCCGTTCTTCAGCAGCGTCATGTCCTCGACGCCGACCGAGCGCAGCGAAAGCGAAAGATCCTCGGCATCGGCGACGGCGCCATGCAGCGGTGGAACGTTGCGGTAGAGGTCGATGCCGATCAGCACGGCTCGGACGGCGCCGCGATCGGGCGCTTCGATCGTCCTTGCCAGGCTGTTGGTGGCCGCCAGGCTGAGGAGGGCAAATGCGGCGGCCATGGAAACGGATGCGGACATGGCCAAACTCCCCTCGCCCCGGCTATTCGCGGCGCCATTCGACGCGGCGGTTCAGCGCATCGACATCGTCTTCGGTGAGGTTTGCGGTTGCCGTCACATCCACCGGCTCGGAGGCGCCACGGCCTTCAGCGTCGATCGAAGCGTCGATGCCGTGGCTCTTGAGGAAATCGGCGACGGCTTGGGCACGGCGCTCGGACAGCTTCTGATTATAATCGTCACCGCCGCGCCGGTCGGTGTGGCCGATCAGGATGACGCGGCCGGGCTTCTGCTCCTTCAGGGCTTCGAGCAATTCCTGGGCGGCCTCGGTGCCGATCGAGGTGAAGCTCGACTTGTTGAAGTCGAAGGTGATCGGCACGGGAATGGAGACCGGCACGATGCCGCGGACATTCTCGGAATAGATGCCGCCGAGCACACCGCTGCGGTGATCCTTCTCGGCCGGCACGAAGCTGCCTTGGGGATTGTCGCTCGTCGGGTTGGCGGCAAGGATGCGGGCCTGGGCGGCACGCTGGATCAGATCGGAGATCGTGTCTGCCGGCGGCGCCTTCGGCGTGCGGGTCTCGTTCTTGATGATCTCGATCGCCTGCTGGTAATCGGCGGCGGCATCGGCGAAGCGGCGGGCGGAGAAATAGATCTCGCCGAGCGTGGCGGAGGCCTGCCAGAGCACCTGCGGGCTATCGGCGGCGACAAGCAGCGGTTCGTAATCGGTGACCGGCTGGTTGGCGGCCATCATTTCCTGGGCAGCGGCAAGCCTGAGGGCTGCAACGCGGCGCTGGGCATTCACCTGGAACTGGCCGCAATCGGCGCTGACGGCGATCGTATCGGCCTCAGTCGCGGCGGCTGTGATATCCTTGGCGGCAACGGCGGTGTTGAGCTTGTCGAGAAGCGCGGTGCAGGCAGGCGTATCGGCGTTCGCGACCTCGATCTCTTCGCCGGCCTGGCTGGGTTCGGCCGAGCGGCCGAGGTTCAGCTGCGGCATCTTGATGCTGAAACCGCCGGGAAGCTTGAACTGCGGCATCTTGAGCTGCGGCATCGGCAGTTTCGGCATCGTGGTCTGCGACGATTGGGCCGGCTGCTTATACTGCTTTGGCTGTGTGTATTGGGTCGGCCGGGTGGACGAGGTGGTGTCGGCGGGGCCGATCAATTGCAGCTCATCGGCGGCAAGCTCCTGGCCGGGCGCCAGATTGGTGACGATCTTGTATTTCTTCGGCGGCTGTTGTGCGGCCTGCTCGACCGGCTTCGGCGCCACAGGCTTTGGGGCAGCCTTCGGTTTTTCCACCACCGTTTCCGGCTTCTTGGCGACTTCCTGTTTGATCACCGGCTTCGGTTTCGGTGCAACGGGCGGCTTTGCCGCCTGTTCGACCGGTGCGGGTTTTGCTGCGGGGGCAGCTGCAACAGGTGGTGCGGCAGGGGTCGGCAGCGCCGCCGGGCTGTCGACCGTCGTCAGCATCAGCGTCTTGCTGCTGATCTTGGTGCCGAGGCTGCGGGCTTCTTCAAGGCTGCGCGAAACGGCATCCATGCCGCCGTCAACCGAGCGGAACATGCCGCTGCCGCTGCCGCCGAGATCGGCGAAGATGTTCAGCGGCTTGGAAGAATAGAAGACCTTGATCTGCTCCTGTCCCACAGGGCCGGACACCTGCAGCCGGGCGCCGCTGGCCGGATCCGGCACCTGCACGCGCTTGCCGGCCCCGACTAGGGCGTCGGTCTGATACTTGTTGGGAAAAAGCTTTACGACGGAGCCGTTCGGCGAGACGTTCAGCACCGTGACATAGCTATTCTCGGTCGATTGAATGAACAGGCCGACAACTTCGCCGATGGCGTATTTGGCCTCGGCGCGATCGAAGGTGATGCTGACAGGCCCGGTCTGTGCCGGCGCTTCGGTCAGTGTGCGTTCGTTCTGCGCCTCGACGGCGGGAACCACCGAAAAGAACGAAAGAAAGGTGGCGGCGGCCAGGATGGCTTTGCGGTTGAGCATTGGAAAACCTCCTCTTCGAACAATCTCACACTGTGTTGAAGATGAGAATAGCACCGACCGGCGAAATTGGGATGGCTTTGCCTGTCTTGCTTGAGGGAGGGTTACAAATTATTTGGAACCTGCAAGAAACCGTCCCGAAAAAGCCGTGAGCAAGACTCGGGATCGGCAATATTCGCCGTCCGATGTCGTCTTTTCCACTTCGGAATTGCGCTTAGTTCTTGGGTTTCTGTCCAGCTGATTTCAAAATCGAGATCAGGTCGCTCATGCCCTCGGGCGAGGAATTGTAGAGCCAGAGAATATCCGGATTGTCGACCGTCAATTCCTTGCCGGGCACCGAGCCCATGTCGCGCCCTGGCGAGGTCGCATCCGGCAGCTTGGTTTGACCGGGTGTCAGCCCCTTCTCGCGTTCGTGCTCGGCAATGATCGCGGTCGCCGCGGCAAAGGCCTTTCCGTCATGCTGGCGGAGTGCCGCAAGCGAAGGGTTGCGCGCCGCCAGCGCATCCTCGGCCGGGCCGGCATGGGCGAGTTCAGGCATCTGCAGCACTATGAGGAGGCCGATCGACAGGGTTATGAGCCGGAATTTCGTCATCGTCGTCACATCCGTCTTATGGGCGCCACTGCGCGCGACCAGTGCTTGGATAACTGGCATCCCGACAATAGGCAGAGGCCGGAAAGATGGCAACGGCGCTCAGTGCCAATCGATTGGGAGGGGCGAAATTGGCTGGCTAGAGGATCTTCAACTGCTGTAGGCCGAGGCGGAGATCCCGCAGCATCTCGCCGAAGATCTCCTCGATCTGTCCTGTGGACCAGACGACCATGGTGCCGTAGGGCGAGCGCTTGCGCTGCATGAAGCCGGCCGTCTCGAAATCGATCAGCGTCTTGCGGCAGGTCTCGCTCGACATCACCGCCACCAGAAAACGGGCGAGGTTGGACTGGTCGATCGCGCCTGGTTTATCGGCCCAGTTCTGGATCAGCCGCGGCTTGGTGTCGGCGGTGAACATCGAGGCGAGCGCCCGATCCTGCGACAGCCCGAGCCGCTGAAGCTTGGCCGGATCGCGGGTGAGCGACACCACGTAATCATTGTGCAGATCGGCGAAGCGCTCGATATCTTCAGCCGTGTTGATGCCGAACACTTTCATCGAATAGAGGAACTCGGCCATCAGATAGGTCGGCTCGGAGCGCAGCTGCGCCAGATGTTTGTCGTCGGTGCTTTGCGAGGCCGCGCAGACGCGATCGGAGAAGCCTATCCGGGCGGCGCGCACCTGCTCCAGCAAGCTTATGTCGAGCGCCAGTTCGTCACCATTCCATTCCAGCATAAGCATTTCCCGCCGGCAAATCTTCGAGACGATGATCTTGTACTATCGCCGGCGCCGATCTCCAAATCGTTTGGAAAGCAACAGCTTGCTGACGAGGCGCATCTATCTTACCATTTCGAAGACTTGACGGTCACAGAGGGCCGAGCCGGCCTGACATCGTCCTGTTCGGGGGTCGAGGACATGCGTAGTTTTGGGTCGCATATTCTGATTGCCGCGGCACTTGCGGTCGCTTCGCCGGTTTTTGCCAAAGACCCGGTTTTAGCCAAAGACCCAGTTTTTGCCAAAGACACTGTGATGATCGAGCTTCGCAGCGGCGACGGCGGCCGCTCGGTCGGCATCATTTCCGCCAGCGAAGAAGTCGAGGCATCCGGTCCGGCGGCGATCACCGTCGGCGACGACGGCACCATCTATATTCTCGACCAGAATAACGGCCGCGTGCTCGCTGTCGACGCCGAACGCTCGCAGGCTGAGCCCGAAATCCTGCCTTTGCCGGAAAATGCGACGCCCGAAGATCTCGCCGTCGTCCACAACGAACTCTACCTCTGGTCGGACGGCGTCGTGCCGCTCGAGCGCTCCACCGAGGCCGACGGAAGGTCGCAGACGCTGCGCGCCGTCGATGGCGGCGATGCCGACGATTACACCCGTTCGGTCTTCGCCTCGATGGGCTCGGTGCCGCCGGGTCCGCTGAACAGCATAGTCGACGAGATCGGCCGCAGCACCAGCCGGCCCGAGGCCCGCCCGCCGGTCATTCAATATGTGCCGAGCCGCGGGCTCGGCGATATCGTTGCCGAGGTCTCGGCTGCAAACGACAAGGCCGAAATCCTGCTGCGGCGCAGCAGCTCGGAGGAGAATTTCCTGTCGCTGCCGCTGACCTCGGAGACAAGGATCGGCACCGTCGAACTTCTCGACATCGACACGACGGGCAGGCCCTATGCGCTGGTCGAACTGGTGCCGGCCGACCGGCCGGAGCGCACCGGCATGCTGGTGGTGCGCTTCACGCCGAACGGGGCGATGGACCGGGTCTACGACCTGCCGATCGACCCCGGTACGGTGTTTTCGAGACGCTTCGTGGCGATCGGCCCGCGCGGCGATGTGCTCTATTTAAGATCGCAGGAAAGCCGGGCGCAGGTGCTGCGGCTCGACGGCCGCGACCCTGGCGGCAAGCTTGCCGTCGCCCGGCCGGCAAAGCAGCCGAATGCCGGCAAGCCGGGCAAGGGGCCGAAGGTGGCGATCGTGCCGAAGTCTCGCAGCGACGTCATCGAGCGGGCGATCGGCTTCGAGACGCTGAACTGGCTGGTCACATCGACCGCCTATGGCAAGGATCCAGGCCCCGGCTGCATCAACATGAACCGGCTGCGCCGGCCGATCTATCTGATCGGCAAGCAGGGACAGACGGTCAAGGGCGTTCCCTATTGCTGGGGCTGCAAGACGCGGCTCGAGGATTTTATGGACGGCGTCGAGAAGGGCCAGACCGCCGGCAATGTCTGCACCAAGAGCGCGCCGCAATCCAACATCCTCGGCGTCGATTGCTCCGGCTTCGTCAGCGACGCCTGGGGCCTGAAGATGCATGTCTCGACGCGTGCCATTCCCGATATCACCAAGCGCGTCTCCGACCCCTGGTCGATGCGGCCGGGCGACGCGTTGAACAAGCCCGGCTCGCATGTGCTGCTGTTCATGCGCTTCACCGACGACCGCAAGGTTGAGGTGATGGAGGCGTCGCCAAACGCCTGCAAGGGCCGCGTCTGCCGCAACACCTATTCGCTCGGCAGCCTGTTGATGCGCGGCTACCAACCGGTGCGCTTCAAGGGGCTGGATGGGTGAAAGGCCTCATGCCGGCTGTAACAGGACGGGAAAAGCGATCGTCCCGTCGCGACCATTTGAGCGGCCACCTCCTCGATTTCTTCAGTGGCACCGAGAGAACTGCTTCAAATTCTAATTCTTGACGATGGATACAGTGCCGGCTGTTCGATTCTCATCAAGGCGGCGATCGATCGATTGATTCGTCTGCGGTTTTGCTCCCATCTGCGATTTCGGGCTTTGGGCATTTTTCGACGCGGAAATGATGTGGGTGTCCTTCCAGATCCGGTCTCTTGCGCCGCCGGTAGGCCTACCACCAGCTTTGATTCGCCAGCCCACACATTATCTTCTCCAGCTGCGCGATCTCGGTCGCGGAAACTTCGTGGGACCTGTCGGGCAGGATGTCGCAATGCAGCCGAGCGCGCGCCCGTGCCAGTGCCTCCGCCGTATGGGCGAAGGCATCGACGGGGATCCATGGATCCTTGTCGGAGCCCGTCAGATAGACCGGCAGCCTGTCGAGGTCGGCGAAGGGGCGGTCGCATGTCTGCGTGCCGACGCGGCAACCGGTCAGGGCTGCCATTGCGCCATGCCAGGGCCCGTGCTGCATGGCATATTCCAGCGCCAGGCAGGCGCCTTGGCTGAAGCCGCCGATAACGAGCGGCTTCGGATGGGCCTGGCCGTTCGACAGTCCTTGGACCAGATCCCTGATATAGCCGATGGACTGCTCCAGCTGCTTGCGGGTCCAGTCCGTCAGCACGTCGGTGGCGCGGGCGTCGTACCAGCTGTTGGCGCGCGCGCGGGGCAGAAGGTAGGCGATGCCCTTCGTCCTCAGCCTGGAAATCACCTGCTCCTGCATGTCCTCGGGCGACTGGGTTCGCCCATGGATGAAGACGCAGTGAACCAAGGCCTCCTCGGGTGGCACGCCGAGGAGGAGCGGTGCGTCGTGGTGCGACATCGGCATTGGCTCAAAAATTCGCCGGTTCTAGTCCGGCGATCAGTTCCTGCTTGCGGCCTTCGAACCACGGCGGGAAAACCAGCGTGGTGCCGATCTGGTCGGCGGGTTCGTCGAGTGCCCAGCCACCCTCGACGGACCATGCGATTTCGAACAGCGCGCCGCCCGGCGAACGGACATAGCAAGACTTGAAATAATTGCGGTCCTTCTGGTCCGACACGTCG
Organism: Rhizobium sp. NZLR1; assembly: GCF_017357385.1. Classification (NCBI taxonomy): domain Bacteria; kingdom Pseudomonadati; phylum Pseudomonadota; class Alphaproteobacteria; order Hyphomicrobiales; family Rhizobiaceae; genus Rhizobium; species Rhizobium sp. NZLR1. Next base: position 436,564 of record NZ_CP071634.1, read on the forward strand.
GTGAAGCCCAGGCCTTCGATATGCGCCTTGAGCTTGAGCTGGTTTTCCTCGTTGCCGGTGTTGAGTGCGAGATGGTGGATCGTTCCACCCGCCAGCGTCCAAGTGCCCTGGGGGCCGTTCGACTCGTGCAGCACTTCGACCATGCTGGTCGGTCCGCCGGGATTCGGCACCGAGAACATCAGGCCTTCGTCGCTGTCTGCTTCCTTCGTCATCGACATTCCGACGCCGAGGAAGTCATCCATCGCGGTGCGGTCGAAAACGGCGATCGCCGCGCCGTAGATGCCCTTGATGCCATGCACCGCAACAACGCCCTGTGCCTCGTTGACGATCGAGGCGCGGTTGTCCGCAGGGCTCTCGACCAGTTCGTGCGGAATGCCGCAGGGATGCTTGAAGGCAACGCGGGTGATGCCGAAGCGCGAAATCTTGGCTGCCTCGACGCCCTTGCCGTTCAGCCGGTCGATCCAGTAGCCGGCGGAGCCGACGGGAATGGCCATCTGGATGATCTTGGACTGATTGGTGCCACGCCGGCCGAAAACACCGGGTTTCCGGAACGGGAAGGTGGTGATGATGGTGGAGGCATCGCCGTTCCGAGAGCCGTAATAGAGGTGGTAGACGGGGATCGTGCCGTCAAATAGCACGGTGCGCTTGACCGAATGGAGGCCGAGCACTTTGGTGTAGAAGTCGTAATCTTCCTGCGCACCGTCGGTGCAAAGCGTCAGATGATGATATCCGCTGATAAGGGCCATGTTTTCCTCCTCCGGAAACGGTCTCCAATTCCGGACGCGGGTCCTCCCCCGCGTTCATCCGGAGCCACGGTTGCCGGCAGAGCGAGCCGCGCGTCGTGATCGTCACAACTATAGCCGATGCAATCGCCTGTTGATTGACATTATTCATAGGAGTTATAGCAAATTGCTATGAAGATCGTCGAAGCTCATCTCGTCCAGCTGGCCGCCGTTATCGAAACCGGTGGCGTGACCGAAGCCGCCGCGATGCTCGGCATGACACAGTCGGCGGTGTCACGCACCATCTCCATCCTGGAAAAGCGCATCGGCGAGCCGCTTTTCGTCTCTGGCCGCCGGCCGATGCAGCCCACCCCGCTCGGCGAGCAACTGGGCCAGCAGGGCAAGTCGATCCTGGCATCGTCGCGCAAGGCGATGGAGATCATCCGCAGCTTCAAGTCGGGATCGTCCGGCCGGGTGCGCATCGGCGGCGTGCCCTTCTTCATGGATGCCGTCGTCTCGCCGATGATCGCCTCGTTCCAGCGCGGCGAGCCGGGTATCATGGTGCACCAGTCCTACGGCAATTATCCCGACCTCGTCGCCGAACTGGATTCTGGCCAGATCGATCTCGCGGTCACGCCGACCGGGTCGGTCGACATGCGAGCCGATCTTCATTTTGAGTCGATCCTGCCGGCACGCAACGTGCTCGCCTGCGGCGCCGGCCATCCGCTGGTACGCAAGCGCAGCGTCGCGACGGAGGATATCGTCAGCTACCCCTGGGTCGCACCGCTGCCAGGCTCGCCTCTGGTGCTCGACCTGCACAATATCCTGCTGACCCTCGGGCTCGAGGAAGTCGGCCTGCGCTATGCCGGCGGCTCGCTATTCAGCGTCGTGAACTATCTTGCCGGCACCGACGCGCTGGCGATCCTGCCGCATTCCGTGGCCTATGCCTTTCGCGGCGAAAACAAGATCACTATCATTCCGCTCGACATTCCGCAGCCCGAAAGGGTCCTGGGGATCATGACCCGCAAGAAGCCCTATTCGAACCCCGCCGGCCGCAAGTTCCTGGGCCATCTCAGGCGGGAGTTCTCCGAACTACGCCGTGCGGTCGAGAAGCATGAAAAGACGATTCACTGGGTCCAGGGACCGTTCATGGGCGAGCGCGAGCGCAAGACCGCCACGGAATAGGATTCGCGCGCAAAAACAAGGACGCGGCGACCGCGTCCTCCTACGATGCCCTATGTCTAAAGCTATCAAGCCTTGCAGCGGGACAGCACGAAATCGTGCGTCACATCCCAGAAGTCGTCGGCGAATTCATAGGTCCTGGCACGCCCGGGATCATGCACCTTATCAAACTTGGCGAGCAGGCTTTCCTTGACCCCGAAGACCGCGTCCGAATGGATATAGGGATCGTCGGGGTCGAAGATATGCGTCGTCAGCGTCTCGAAGCCACCGGCGCTGACGATGTAATGAAGATGCGCCGGACGATAGGGGTGGCGGCCGAGATTGCCGAGCAACTGGCCGACAGGGCCATCGTCCGGGATCGGGTAGTATTTCGGCTTCACGGCACGGAACCAGTAATGTCCGTCCGGCCCAGTTCGGAAAATGCCGCGCAGGTTAAACTCGGGCTGGATACCCTTCTGCTGCACGTCGTAGAAACCCTCGTCATTGGCCTGCCAGACATCGATCACGGCATTGGCGATCGGCCTGCCTTCCGTGTCGAGGATGCGGCCCTCGATCACCATGTCCTCGCCCTTGCTGTCGAGGCAGATATTGGCACCCATCGGCAATTCCGGCGCATCGGCCACGTGGAAGGGGCCGAGCACCGTGCTCTCGGAGGCGCCCGAGGGTTTTCTGTTGTTGATCGCGTCGACCAGCATCGAAACACCAAGCACGTCGGACAGCAGGATGAACTCCTGCCGCCATTCGTTGCACATCTGGCCGGTGCGGGTGAGGAACAGGATGGCCTGCATCCATTCGTCCTGCGTCGGCTCCAGTTCCTTCACCGTCTCGTGCAGCTTGCGGGTGATGACTTCCATCACTTGCTTCAGCCGCTCGTCCTTGGCGCCGGCATTGCGGCCGGTCACGACCTCGACCGAGTTCTCCTCGGTGAAATAGCCCTTCTCATGCGCTTCCATGTTCGCCTCACCGGTCCAGGATTGTTTTCAACACGCGGCGCAGTTCGCCGGCGGGATCGGCCGCCAGGCCTTCCGAACGCCAGGCGACGTGGTGGTCGGGCCGCACCAGGATGACGCCGGCATCGCCGACTTCGCGGGCGCGGGCCCAATCGCCATAGTGATCCTGCCATTGTTGCCGAGGCCCGATGATATGGGTGGCGATCGGCAGATTGAGTTCGGCGGACAAGGCCTCAGCCGCATCAACCCAGCCGCGGCCGCCGATGCCGGTCAGGATGGTGAACCTGCCATGGCCACAGAGATCGAGCGTCGAGGCTTTCTTGTTGCCGTCGCCGAACAGCCAGGCATGCGGCAGACGCGCGCCGGGCCAGGTCGTCTGCTCGAAATGCAGTTCGTTGTCCTGCGTGAAGGCGGGCTCGGGCTGGTCCTCAACTGCGACTGCCGCTGACTTGTAACGATGATTCATCTCGACGCCGTGGGCGTCGAATTCGTAGACCTTGAAGGCGATCGCCTCGCGCAGAGCAGCCCGCTGGGTCTCGGCCGCGGGCGTGTCGTCGCAGCGACGGTCCATATTCTCCTGCATCTTCACCGGATCGATGGAATCGAGCAGGCCGAGCGCGCCGAAGATCGGGCCGAATTCTTCGATCGACTGGTTGGCACGGGTGACGATCTGCTTGGCGACAGGCGCGCGCTCCTCGGTATAGGTCTCGAGCAGGCCGGGGCCGGCCTGGCCCCTGACGACCATGGCGAGCTTCCAGGCGAGGTTGAAGCCGTCCTGGATCGAGGTGTTGGAGCCGAGCCCGTTCGACGGCGGATGGCGGTGGATCGCGTCACCTATGCAGAAGACCCGGCCCTTGTGGGCGCGCGCGGCATAACAATTGTTGACCGTCCAGGTCGAGACCGAGGTGACTTCGATGTCGATATCGGGATCGCCGATCAGGTCGCGGGCCACGCCCTCGGCAAAGGCATTGTCGACATCGGGCACGCCCTGGGTGATATCGTAACCCCAGTTGATCAGCCACTCGTTCCACGGCCGGATCATGCGGACGAGACCCATGCCGATGCCGCCGACATTCGAGCCCGGCTGCAGCACCCAATAGAGCACCGAGGGACGGTGGGCCACATAGCGCGTAAGATCGGCCTTAAACACGATGTTCATCGAGCCGGCGACGCCCATCTTGCCCTCGAACGGCAGGCCGATATGCTGCGCCACCAGCGAGTTGCCGCCATCGGCTCCAACAAGATATTTCGAGCGGATGGTGAAGTCCTTGCCGGTCAGCCGGTCGCGGCAGGTCGCCGTCACGCCATCGGCATCCTGCACGTGGCTGACATATTCCGTCGACATCCTGGCCTGCGTGCCACGCGAGCAGGCGGTCTTGAACAAAAGCGGCTCCATGAAGGTCTGCGGCAAGTCGTTCATCTCTGTCGGCGAAGACAGCAGATGCTCCGCCTTGGACTTCGGATGGTTACCCCAGGTCTTAAGCCGGCCCAGCTCCTCGCCGGCAATGGACGTGCAGAACACGTTCTCGCCCATGATCTCCTGCGGGCTGCAATGGAGATAGGCCTCGGCCTCGACCTCGCGGCCGAGGTCGCGCAACACCTCCATGGCCCGTTGGTTGGTGATGTGGGCACGCGGCGTGTTGGCGAGCCAGCGATAGCGGTTGATCGCCATGTTCTCGACGCCATAGGTGGCGAGCAGCGCCGCAGTGGCCGAGCCCGCCGGGCCGGTTCCAATGATCAATACGTCGGTTTCGATGTCAGCCATCAGGCACTCCCTCGTTCGTCTTTGTTTTTGGGCTGGCCCGCCAGGATGCGGCGGACGGGAAAGAGCTGGATTCCGGTGCGGTCGGTGAATAGGCCCCACAGGCCGCGCGGCGCAAACAGCATGATCAGAATGCCGATCAGGCCGAGGATCAGCAGATACCAGGAGCCGTAGTCGGCAAGCAGGTTCTGCAGGATGTAGAAGACGATCACCCCGACGATCGGCCCTTCGATCGTGCCGATGCCGCCGATCACGACGATGAAGATCACGTAAGCCGTCCAGTCCGGTACCGAGAAGGCGGCGTCCGGCGAGATGCGCGCCTTCTGCACGTAGATCAGCGCACCGGTGAGGCCGGTCGCCAGCGCTGCGACCAGATAGACGAAGGATTTGGTCCAGAGCGGGTCGACGCCGACGGAGCGCGCCGCCTCGCGGTTGTCGCGTACGGCAGCGAGGCCAAGTCCCCGCTTGGATCGCAGCAGCTTGTAGATCGAGCCGATGGTAACCACCGCCAGGAGCAGCGCCAGCCAGTAGCAGACGATGTCGGTCGCCTGCGGCCCACGCATGCCCAGCAGATCGGCGACGAAGCGGACGCCGAACATATCACGCGCAGCACCCGAGGGCAGCGAGGTGCCGGTGCCGCCGCCCAGTGCCTTCCACTGTGCGAGCGAGAGCCGCACGATCTCGGCGATCACCCAGGTGCCGATCGCGAAATAGGCTCCGTGCAGGCGGAACACGAAGAAGGCGGTCGGTACGGAGAGCGCGAGCGCCGCAAGCCCTCCGAGCACGATGGCCGCCATCGGATCCATTCCAAGCAGGCTGACGCCGCCGAACATCGCATAAGCGCCGAAGCCGACGAAAGCTTGCTGGCCGACGGAGACGAGGCCGGCATACCCCGCGAGCAGGTTCCAGCACTGCGCCAGCACCAGCATGGTCAGGATGGAGAACAGGCCCTGGATCACGGCACGCGGCGCGAAGAGCGGCGTTGCGGAGGCGAGAGCCACCACCGCGAGGATCAGCAGGATGGAAACCAAGGAACCGCGCGTGCGCGTCGAGACGGACCAGGATGTGGAAACGTTGCCTGCCATCTCAGTCCACCGCCCGAGGGAAGAGGCCGCGGGGCCGGACGATCAACACCAGCAGGAAGGCGACATGCCCGGCGAGAATCTGCCATTCCGGATTGACCGCCGCACCCACCGTCTGCGCCACGCCGATGATGATGCCACCGGCCAGCGTACCCCAGAACGACCCCAGCCCGCCGATGATCACGGCCTCGAAGGCATAGATCAACCGCGCCGGCCCCATGGTCGGATCGAAATTCGCACGAGTGCCAAGATAGAGCGCGGCGATTGTCACGACCATCATCGCGATGCCGGTTGCGGTCGCGAAAATCCGTTCGGCCCGGATGCCCATCAGACCAGCAGTGGCGCTGTCGTCGGACGTGGCGCGGAAGGCGCGGCCGAGCGAGGTGCGATAGAACAGCAGGTTGAGCGCCACGATGACGCCAACGGCGGAAAGGAAGGTGAGCAGCGGCATCGTGCCGATGCTGATCGGCCCGACCTGCAACGAGGCCGTTTCCAGCGCGCCCGCCGAGATGCGACGGCTGTCGGCCGAAAAGCCTTGGAGAAGCCCGTTCTGGATGACGATCGAAAAGCCGAAAGTCACCAGCAGCGGCGGCAGAATATCGTCGCCAAGTGTGCGGTTGAGTACGAGGAATTGCAGCGCCCAGCCGAGTGCGAACATCACGGGCAGCGCCACCAAGGCGGCAAGGAATGGATTGAGCCCAAGCGCAGAGACCAGCAACAGCACCAGGAAAGCGGCCAGCACGATCAGATCACCATGCGCGAGATTTACCAGCCGCATGATGCCGAAGACGAGGCTCAGTCCCGCCGCGAAGAGCGCGTACAGGCCGCCGAGCAGAATGCCCTGGATGATCGTGTCGAGCCAGCTCATCGCGCATGCGCTCCGAAATAGGCCGCGTGGATATCCTCGCGGCTGAGTGTTGCCGGCGTGCCCGTCAGCGTCACCCGTCCCTCCATCATGCAATAGACCCGGTCGGCCACCTTCAGAGCCTGGCCGATATCCTGCTCGACAATGACGATTGCCGCGCCGGTCGCGCGGATCTTGGGAAAGGCCGCATAGATGTCCTTGACCACGACGGGCGCGAGGCCAAGGCTCACCTCGTCACAGAGCAGGACCCGCGGATTGGACATCAGTCCCCGGCCGATCGCCACCATTTGCTGCTGGCCGCCCGAAAGCGCCATGCCGGGCTTGTGCCGCCGCTCCTTCAGCACGGGAAAGAGCTCGTAGATTGCATCCAGTGTCCAAGTGCCGTCGCCGCTGCGGCCGTATTTGCCGATCAGCAAATTCTCCTCGACCGACAGCGAGGGAAAGAGGCGCCTGCCTTCCGGCACCATGGCTATGCCGAGCCGCACGACGTCGGGCGCGGACAGCGCGCCGATCTCGGCGCCGGCAAAGCGGATATGGTTTGGCGCATTGCGGATCAGCCCGGAGATCGAGCGCAGTAGCGTCGACTTGCCGGCGCCATTGGCGCCGATCACGGCCACCGTCTCGCCTTCGTTCAGCATCATGTCGACACCGAACAGCGCCTGGAAGTCGCCATAGAAGGCCGTCAGGCCGTGTGTCTCGAGCACCGCCATTAGACCTCGATCCCGAGATAGATTTCGCGTACCTCTTTCGAAGCCATGATGGTGTCGGGATCGCCGATGCCGATCACCCGACCGAAATGCAGCACGACGAGCCGGCTGACCACGGAAGTCAGAGCATGCAGCACATGTTCGACCCAGATGATCGACACGCCACGGCCGTGGATCTCCCGAATCGTCTCGACGAGCTCCTGACATTCTCCTTCCGTCAGGCCGCCGGCGATCTCGTCGAGCAGCAGGATCTTGGGGTCGGTGGCTAGCGCCCGGGCGAGTTCGAGTCGCTTGCGCTGCAGCAGCCCAAGCGTCCCCGCCGGCTGGTTCGCCTTCGGGTAAAGCCCGATCTTGACGAGAATGTCGACGCATCGATCGCTGACTTCGCGCTCGGTCTTGCGTGAGCCGAAGGCCGCTGCGACCAGCAGGTTCTCGAAGACCGTCAGCTTTTCGAACGGCTGCGGGATCTGGAATGTCCGGCCGATGCCGGCAAGACATCGCGCCATCGGCGGCTGCCGCGTCACGTCGACGCCATCAAGCTGGATGCTGCCTGCGTCGACACGAATGTTGCCTGTTATCAGGTTGAAGAGGGTAGATTTGCCGGCTCCGTTCGGCCCGATCACTCCGAGCGCCTCGCCACTTTCCAGCGCAAACGAAACCCGGTCGGCGACTTTCAGGGCGCCGAAGCTTTTCGATAGCTGGTCGAGCACGAGTAAGGGCATCAGGGTCTCGGGTTTCAGGCATCCGTTGCACTGGCGGCCGGGGTTGAGCGCCGAGCCATCGCGCGGTAGGTCCACCGCCTGGGCGTTGGCTCAGGCGATGGCTTCCATCTTGCCGCCCATCGGGATATTCGGCGCCGTCTGGTTGTCGACGATGATGAGGTCGTAGCCGCCGCCGTCCTTTAGGCGCCACTGGCCGCCGACAAGCGGAGTCTTGGCGATGTTCTTGGTCGCGAAAGGCGGTACGTTTGCGCCGTCCCAGGCGACCCTGCCGACGATCGTCTCGAGGTTCGTGGCGGCGATGGCCGAAATCACGGCCGCGCTGTCGTTCGGATCGGCCCGCTTCATCACGTCAGCCGCCACTTCGAACAGCGCATGGATGAAGCCGATTGGCTGGGTCCAGGGACGACTTGTCGCCGCTGTGAAGCCGTCCGCAAGATCCTTGGAGCTCTGGCCGGTCAGCGATGACTTGAACGGATGACTTGCCGACCACCAGACTTCGCTCGAGAGGTTGTGGCCGTTCTTGCCGAGCGCCTCGACCGCCTGAGGGAACAGGATAGCCTTACCGATGGAGGCGACCTTCGGCTTGAAGCCCTGCTGCTGCGCCTGGTTCCAGAAAGTGGTGAAGTCCGGCGGGATCATCACGCCGGTGATGATCTCGTCGCCATCCGACTTGAAGGCGTTGATCTGCGCGGAAAAATCGTCAGTCAGGTTCTGGTAGCGGCCGGGGTCGTTGAGCGTATAGCCGAGCTTGTCCAGGACCGGCGGGAAGCCAACCTGCTTGTCACCCCAGGCATTGCCGTCGCCGTCATTGGGGAATAGGCCACCGACCTTCTTGTTGGTCGTCACCTGGCCCCACATGTTGGTATAGACGGCGATGACGTCTTCAAGGCCCCAGAAGAAGTGGAAGGCGCTGTTGAACGGCTTCCACGACGACGGGTCACCCGGATTGGCCTGCTGGCCGATGAACCAGGGCTGCCACGGCGCCATGGTCGAGATGCAGGGCACTTCCTCGGCCTCGCAGGTCGTCGCCACCGGGTTGGTCGTCTCGGGCGTCGACGCGACCAGCACCGCATGCACCTCGTCGGTGACGATCAGTTCCTTAGCGACTTCGGCGGCGCGGTTCGGGTTGGACTGGCTGTCCTTTACCACGACTTCGTAATTCAGTCCGGCGGCCTTGGTCGCCGCCATGAAGCCGTCAATGATGAACTTGTCGGCTTCGGCGAAGGCGGCCAGCGGGCCGCTCTGCGGGCTGACATAGCCAAGCTTGATGGGGGCACCCTGTGCGATGGCCGGCATGGTCAGCCCTGAGGTCGCCGCCACTGCTCCAGTTGCGGCGGCAGACTTCAGCAGATCACGTCTCGTAAACATATGCCTTCCTCCTCCCAAAAGAATTCAATATGGCGGACGGTGTCCGCTCCATGCGTCCTGCAAGAGCGCGCGGATCGATCCATGATCGATCGGCCGCGGGTTCGAGTAGGGACTTCTGGTGGCGATCTCGGCCGCGCGGTCCAGATCAGCCTCGCTGAGGCCGAAATCCCTGAGCGCCTTCGGCGAGCCGATTGATTTCGCGAAGTCGTAAAGCGCCTGCCCGGGCGTGCCGCCACCGAAAATGTCCGAGATCGGCTTCATCAGTTCCGGCACGGCTGATGCATTGAAGCCGATCGTGTGCGGCAGCATGATCGAATGCGTCTCCGCATGCGGCGTGTCGAAACTGCCGCCCAATGTGTGGCAGATCTTGTGATGTAGCGACATCGAGATCTGGCCGAGCACAGTGCCGCAAAGCCACGCACCGTAAAGTGCTTTCTCGCGGGCTGAACTGTCACGCGGGCTTTCGATAATAGCAGGCAGCGCTTCCTTGAGCGCCCGCATCCCGTCGATGGCCATCATTGACGTGATCGGGTTGCGGTCCGGCGCATAGAGCCCTTCGGCGGCGTGCGCGATGGCGTTCAGGCCGCTGGTGATGCTCATGCCGACGGGCAAGCCGAGTGTTAGCTCCGGGTCGTAGATGACGACCTCGGGTGTGATTTTCGGGCTGCGCACGGTGGTCTTGACGCCGTTCTCCGTCTGGCCAAGGATCGGCGTCACTTCGGAACCGGCATACGTCGTCGGCACGACGATTTGCTGGATATCGGTGCGATAGGCAATCGCCTTGCCGAGCCCGGTGGTCGAACCGCCGCCGAGCGATACGATGCAATCCGCGGCGGCCTCGGCCGCGCGCGCGACGGCGCGCTCGGTAACCTCGACCGGCGTATGCATGGCCGCATCGGTGAACGTGCCGACCGAGAGCGAACCCAGCCGCGTCGACAGGGCCTGCGCATCCGCCGCCTGATGCGACGTCGAGAGCACCAGCGCGCGCCGGCAATTTAGCGCCTCGACCCATTTGCCCACATCCGCGCTCGCTCCGTTGCCGAAGACAATGCGTGCAGGACTTCCCTGGTAGCTGAACGACAGCGTCATGTCGCGCCACGTCCTTTCTTCGCCCTCACCATGACGAAGGTAAAGTCGAGTGTTGAACTCTCGCCTTTGCCTGATGGCTTGAACTCGCCGATCAGCTCTTCCTTGACGCCAAACAGGGCATCACGGGCGAGGTTTGCATCGCCGCCGTCATAGACATGCGTGCTGATCGTCTCGAAGCCATCCGCCTTGATCAGGAAGTGCAGATGTGCGGGGCGCCGGAGTGGAAAGCCAAGGCCGCCAAGCATCTGGCCAACCGGCCCGTCGCAGGGCACGGCATAGCCGCCCGGCCGGACTGTCTTGTAGCGGAAATCGCCTTTGGTGTCGGCTGTGAACACGCCGCGAAGATTGAATTCGGGTTGTTGGTCCGGTTGCTGGTTCTCGTAGTAGCCTTCATTGTTGGCTTGCCAGGTCTCGATCGTGGCACCCGCGACGGGCTGCCCATCGAGATCCTGTACATGGCCGGCCACCGCCAGAACGGGGCCGACGCCGTCGAGCGAGATATTGGAGTCGAGCGCTAATCGGGGTGCGTCGGCACGATAGAACGGCCCGCGCACCGTATTGGGCGTTGCGCTCTTCGGCCGGCGGGTATTGATCTCCTCGATGAGCGCGGTGACCCCCAAAAGGTCCGAAAGCAGCACCCATTCCTGCCGCCGTCCATCACTGGCGTGACCAACCTCGGTGAGGAATTCCACCGTCCGTCGCCAGTCGGCATGGGTCGGACGCGTCTCGCGGATGAGCTCGTGCAGGTGTTCTATGAAGGATACCATGAAAGCTTGCAGAGGCCCCTCCGCATGCTTGTCGAGCCGCTCGGCCACAAGCTGCGCAGAATTGCGCTCGCTGAACGTTATATCTGGCATGACTCCTCCCATGACGATAACTTAGCAGCCCGGAACTGAATGCTTGATAATTTTTTTCGTGATTTGTATGCGTATTTGTTATGAAGATCGACGAGCGACATCTGGTGCAACTTGCGGCGGTCGTCCAGGCAGGAGGCGTGACCGAAGGTGCGACGCTGCTGGGGCTTAGCCAGCCGGGAGTGTCGCGCACGCTTGCTATGCTGGAAAAGCGGCTCGGCGAGCCATTGTTCATCAAAGGCCGAAGGCCACTTCAGCCGACGCCGCTCGGCCGGGCCCTGGCAGACCACGGCCAGGCCATGCTCATGGCGTCGCGCAAGGCGTCCGCGTTGGTCGAAGGCTTCCGGCACGGCCGGACAGGGCTCGTGCGCGTTGGCGGCACGCCGTTCTTCATGGACGCGCTCATCGCAGGCATGATCGCCGGTTTCCAGAACGATTTTCCCGAAGTCCGTATCGAACAGAGTTATGACTATCTTCCCGAGTTGCGCGCGGCGATCGTCGCCGACCGCATCGACCTCGCCATCTGCCCGATCGATATGCTCGACGAGGGATCGGGGATGCGTTTCCAGGAATTGCTGCCGGGCCGGAACGTCGTGGCCTGCCGACTTACCCATCCGCTTTTGCTCAAGCGCAAGCTGACCGGGTCCGATTTGCTTGAGTATCCCTGGATAGCGCCGCCGCCCGGCAGTCCGCTGCTTGCCGACCTGCGCAGCCTCGTTCTCTCGCTCGGCGCAACGGAGACCAAGATCCGCTATGCTGGCGGGTCGCTGACCAGCGCGATCAACTACATGAAGGAGAGTGACGCGCTCACCATCCTGCCGCACAGCGTGGTTTTCGCCTATCGCAACGACAAGGCGATCACCGCCCTGCCGGTCAACATCCCGCATCCGGAACGCGCGCTCGGCTTGCTCAGGCGCACAGGAGACGTGGGCGCACCGGCTATCGAGGCGTTCTCGACGCATATTCGCAAAAGTTTTGAGAATCTGAGGCATCTGATCAAGCGCCACGAACAGTCCGTGATCTGGGGGATGTGAATTCGTGGCTGGCGGCGGGTGCCGCCACGCCGAATATCAGAATGTCGCCGAATCGTCCGGCCACAGCATGACCGGTGCCGCGACGGTGTCGACCACCGGACCGAGGCCGTGCCAGGCACGGTTGGCGTAGACCAGGGCCTCGGCCTGCCGCGTGGCATGTGCACCGGGCGAGACCGATGTCAGCTCAGCCGTGACCAGACATGCCCCCGGCGTCTCCAGCCGACCTCGAAGTTCGGCCCGGAACCAGAGCTCGACCTGAGGATAATAGGGCTCGCCGCCTTCGAGCCGAGCCCATTGAACATCTGGCCCGAAGCGATCTCTGCCCGATGTCGCACAGAGCCGGGCGAGCTGCATGTCGGCGCGGCGAACGAAGTGGACGACCACCGATGCCGCCCGCTCCACCACTTTCGCACTCGACGAGGATGCCGAGAGCGAAAAGGCCACCATGGGCGGCACCGCGCTGATCGAGATCAGTGAGCTCACCGTCAGCGCCACCGGACCTTCGCCCGCATCGGCCGTGATGATCGCCACGCCCGACGGGTGATGCCGGAACGCTGCCATGAAGGCTTCGGTGATGCCTTGGCCACCGCCAGCGGCACCCGTTTCGGCGGCCGCCACCTTGCCCGGCATGCCTCTCGCGGCCGCGCTCATTTCTTCTCGATCAGGTCGTAGAACTGCCAGACGCGATCGCTCCACACGCCGGCAATGTCGCGGCCGGCGGCGGCGACGATGTTGGGATTGATCGTGAAATGGTTCGCCGCCGTCAGCATCTCGCGATAGATCCGCTGCATCACGCCGTAACGCAACGAAGCGCCGCCGAGCGCGCGGTAGACGAAATGGCAGGCATCGACGCCGCCCTCATGCACTTCGGACTTGGCGAGATGCACAAGGCTTATCTGGCGGGTCGTCATGCGGTTGCCGGCTTCGATCGAGGCCTCCACGTCGCGCCAGACCTCGAACAGGAGGGCGCGGGCGGCGCGGACTCGGGCTTCCGCGCGGCCGAAATCGAACCAGAACTTATCGCTCTCGCCGAGCATGCCGGCACGGCCAGTCTTGGTCTTGGCATATTTGGCGGCTTCATCAAGCATGCGACGTGCCGCACCGATCGCCCACCCGGAATGGCCTATGGCAGCGAGGCCGACGACGCCGAGGCTGAAGAATTCCTTCATACGCTGCGGCTCGGCGGTCAGGATCGGGAACACCATGTCGTCAGGAATGAAGACATCGTTGGCGGCATAGTCGATGCTGCCCGTCGCCTGTAGGCCGAGTGAATTCCAGTTCCCGAGCAACTCGTGCTCTCCGACTGGCGCATGGGCGCAGAGCACGATCACGTTGCCCTTCTCGTCCTTCGCCGGGTGACCGTTTCCATCGTCGAGCAGCGCTGCCGTATGGGTATAGGTAGCGTGGTAGATGCCGCTGGCATAGGCCCATTTGCCGTTCAGCCGATAACCGCCATCAACCTTCTTCAGCATGCCCGTCGGCGTGCCCTGGCCGGAAAACCGGTTATCGGTCTTGCCGTCGAACAGGCGGCCGATCGCCGTATCGGGCAGGAAGGCCGCCGACATCGCGCCGATGCAGGTGTGCACCATCGAGATCCAGCCGGCCGCGCCGCTGTGATAGGTGATGGCTTCAATGAGCTGAAGTCCCTGGGTCGGCGACAGCTGCGCACCACCGATATCCTCGCCGGCGAAGACATGGCTCATCCTCAGCGGCTTGAGCGCCTCGAAGGTCTCCTCGTTGAGGCGGCCGAGCTTTTCATTTTCCTCGGAATTCTTGTCGAGGATCGGGCCGACCTTGTCGACATGGGCCAGGAGGGACGCGAAGTCCGTCTTCGTGCCCCAGTAGCCTGATGCGTGCTTGATTAGTGCATTCATGACAATTCCTCCTTGATAGACCTGATCATAAAGCCCGCCTGACGGCGCCGCTCCTTTGGTTTCACCCGGCGAGGAAGTCGCCGATGGCAGTGACGGTGCGCGGATCTTCCTGCATAGCGAAATGGCCGACCTCCTTGATGATGAGCGTCAGCGCATTGGGAATGCTCTTTTCCCAGATCGGCGCCTGCGAGGCCGGCAGCATGCGGTCCTTGTCGCCCCAGACGATAAGTGTCTCATTCGGAATCCGGCTCAACCAACGGCCGAGGTTGGGGTGACCGAAACCATGCCCCTTGAGAATGTTGCCGAGCGCCGGGCCTTCCTTTTCGCGTGCCGCGACGAAATCCTCGACCGAGGGGCATTCCGAACCGCCGGGGAAATAGCGCGCCGCGACTTCGACATTGTGGGCCAGATATCCAGGCAATTCCTGCGGCGGGACCGCGCCAAGATCGGTGCCGGGATGGTCCGTGTGATTGAGGCCGGCCGGGGCGTTCAGCACCAGCTTGCCAAACTGCTCGCCAGAGACGGCGGCGATTTCGGCCGCCATCCAGCCACCCATGGAATGTCCGACCAGATGCGGCCGGTCGAGGCCGAGCGCTTTGACGAGATGGAGGTTATGGACCACCATGTCCTGCATGCCGGCAATATGCGGCGCCTCGCCGCTCTCGCCGAATCCGGGATGGAAGGGAAGGTAAACGCGGAACCGATCCGCCAGCCCGCGCGCCCATTCATGGCCCTCGAGCGTGGCCGCGCCATGCAGCGCTAGCACCGCGGGGCCGCGACCGATCGCCTTCACCACCGTTCGGACGCCGTCTATATCCTGGGTCAGAGTTTCAAATTCCATTGAATATCCTCCTCATACAATCTGTCAGGCCGCGTCGGCGGCGATCAGCACCTTGCACTGCGTCGTCCGGCGCTTGAGTGCCTCGAAGGTCTCGGGCACTTCGCCGAAACCGATCCGGTCGGTGATCAACGCTTGCGGGCGATAGCGGCCCGGCTCGAGTGCCGCGAGCGCGGTCTCGAACTCGGTCATGTTGAAGAACACCGCGAAGATGAGCTGGATTTCCTTCGACAGCGCCGCGAACGGATCCCAGTCGTCACCGCCGACGCAGAGGCCGACGCCGACCACGGTTCCGTGGACCCGGACCAGTTTGCAGGCGAAATCGATCAGGCCGCGTTTGCCCACGCATTCGAAGACAATGTCGGGCTCGCCGCTGCTCTTGCTCCGGAACTCCTCCGCGAGACCGGGACCAGACAGGGCAAAACCAGTCGCGCCGATGGCCGCCGCGCGCTCTTCCTGATGTCGGTTGATATCGGCGACGATGACCTCGCGCGCACCATGCCGGCGCGCCCAGAAGGCGACGAGCAGGCCGATCGGCCCCGCGCCAAGGATCAGCACGCGGTCGCCGGGTTTCAGGCCAGAGCGCATGACGCAATGAAGCGCCACGGCGACCGGCTCGGCCAGCGCGCCCTCCGATATCGGCAGGTCGTCGGGAAGTATGCGGCACTGGCGCGCCGCCACGGTGGTGAATTCGGCATAGCCGCCGCCGATCAGCCGCATCTCGGCGCACCAGGCCGGCTCGCCACGCTTGCAGCTGTCGCAATGGCCGCAACCACGCATCGGCGTCACGGCCACCCGGTCGCCCGGCCTGAGCGTGGCGACGGCGCTGCCGCAGCTTACGACCTCGCCGGCAAATTCATGGCCGAGTACGTCATATTGCTTGAGGCCGAAGGTTTTGGGGTCCTCGGTCATGTGGAGATCGGAGCCGCAGATGCCGCAGGCGGCGATCTTGAGCAGGACCTCATCATCAGCCGGCTCCGGCACCGGGCGTTCGCCGACTGTTAAAGGCAGTCCGACACTATCGAAAAGCACAGCCTTCATGTCCGGTCCTCCATCAGGCGCCGTCGTGTTGGGAACCAGGGGGCGTCGACGACCTTGCAGATCAGGCCCCAGATGCCGCCGCGGGCGAAGAGCGCCATGAACAGGGTCATAAGGCCGAGGACCACGAGATAGGTCGCGCCATATTCGCCGAACCAACGCTCGGCGAAGAAGTAGATCAGCGCGCCGATCAGCACGCCTTCCAGCGATCCCAGCCCGCCGACCATGACGATGAAAATTGCGATATTGGCCCAGTTAGGATCATAGGCTGAGGGTGGTGTTATGCGCAGCTGGGCCATGAAATAGATGGCGCCCGCAAGGCCCGTACCGACGGCTGCAGCCACCCAGATCAGGAAGCGCAACCGGCTGACATTGACGCCCTGGCTTGCTGCGGCGACAGGATTGTCGCGCATGGCGATCAAGGCCAAGCCGTAACGCGAGCGCAGCAGTAGGTAGCTGCCGCCGACCGTCATCAGCAGCATCAGCGCGCAGAGCAGGGATACACCCACGGCGCGTTCGGTCGGGGAATAGGTGGTCATGACGCGCAGGCTCATGCCAGCGCCGGCATTGACGTAGCCGAATACGGAGGTCGCCAGCCGCACCACCTCGGCCACGACCCACGTGCCGATCGCGAAATAGGGTCCGTCGAGCCGGTGCAGCAGGCCATAGGTGGGGATGGCGAGCAAGGCCGGCGCGATCATCGCCAGCACAACGGCAACAAAGGGATTGATGCCCCAGAGCTGGGCCATCACGAACATCATGTAGGCGGCGACGCCGACGAAGACTTGTTGGCCGACCGACACCAGGCCGGCATACCCTCCCAGCAAGTTCCACATCTGCGCCACGGCAATGTAGCAGCACAGTTCCACCACGTCTCGGATCAGGCCCTGGCTGGCCCAAAGCGGCATCGAGGCAACAGCAAAGAGCAATACGATGCCGAGGCCCATTGCGATGATGCCCGACATGGTCTGGCGCTGGACCCGGACCGGCGGAAGATCCATGGCATCGGTCGGGCCTGGAGCGGGAGCGGTTGCGATCGCTTGGGTCACGGTCTCAATCCTTTCCGAGAAGGCCCTGCGGCCGCAACGCGAGAATGAGCAGGAAAACGAGATGGCCGGCCAGGATGCCGAAGCCGGGATCGATGCGGAAGCCGAACGACTGGCTGATGCCGAGCACCATGGCACCGATGAAGGCACCCCAGATCGAGCCCATGCCGCCGATGATCACCGCTTCGAAGGCGTAGATCAGTTGGAAGGCGCCATCGGCGGGCGACACCGTTGAGCGCATCGACTGAAACACGGCGGCAAAGCCAAGTATGGCGACCGCCAGCGCGGTGGCGCCGGCATAAACGTTTTTTGGGTTGACGCCGGTCATTGCCGCTGCCTCGACATCGGCCGACGCTGCGCGCAACGAACGGCCGAAGCGGGTATATTGCATCGTCGTTGCCAACCCCGCCGTCAGTACGGTCGCGGTGATCAGCACGATAACGGGCAGCACGCCGACGAAGAGCGGCCCGAGTTGGAAGGAAGCCTGGGCAATGCCGCCGCTCGGCAGCGAGCGGGTGTCCGCCGACCACACCTGCAACATCGCATTCTGCAGCGCGGTCGACAGGCCGAAGGTCGCGATTAGCGACGGCAGCGGGTCTGCGCCGACCACTCGATCGAGAATGAGCCGCTGCAGGATTATGCCGATGATGCCGCCGAGCGCCACCAGCACCACCAGCACCGCCCACGGGCCGAGCCCGAAGGTCGAGGCGAGGCTGATCCCGATCAATGCCAGCAGGATCATCAGATCGCCATGCGTGATGTTCACCACGCGCATAACGCCGAACATCAGCGCCATGCCGAGCGCATATTGCGCATAGAGGCCGCCGAGCAGAATGCCCTGGACCAGTCCGTCAAGCCACTGCATGGGATGCTCCGAAATAGGCTTCGCCGATCTCCTCGCGGGACATGTCCGCCGACCGGCCGGTCAGGGTCACGCGGCCTTCCAGCATGCAGTAGAGCCGGTCGGAGGCCGATTTGGCGAGACCGACGTCCTGCTCGACCAGCACGACGGCGGTGCCATTCCTCGAGATCGCGGGGATGGATTGATAGATTTCCTTGACGACCTTCGGCGCCAGGCCAAGACTGATCTCGTCGCAAAGCAGCAAGCGAGGTTGGTTGAGCAGCGCACGCCCGATGGCGACCATCTGCTGCTGACCGCCGGACAGGGATTGCACAGGCACTGCCTGCTTTTCCTTGAGGATCGGAAACAGCGCGTAGACGCGCTCGATCGTCCAGACCTCGCCATGTCCCGGGGCGGCATGGTCGATCGCCACGCGCAGATTGTCGAGGACGGACATCCCGGCGAAGAGCCGGCGACCCTCTGGCACGATCGCCACGCCATCGGCCACCATGCTATGCGGCTTGCTGCCACCAACCGGGCGGCCGTCGAGACACACCATGTCGGGTGCCACTTTGATGAGGCCCATGATCGATTTCAGCAGGGTGGATTTGCCGGCGCCGTTTGCGCCGATCAGGGCCACGATCTCTCCCTCGGCGATTTCGAGATCCACGCCGTAGAGCGCCTGGAAATCACCATAGCGGGCCTTGAGCTGGTGCGTGGACAGAAGCGTTTTGGTCATGCCTCGATCCCCATGTAGACACGTCGTACTTCGGGGTTCTTGATGACCTCGTCTGGCAGGCCCTCAGCGATTTTCTCGCCGAAATTCAGCACCATGATCCGGTCTGCCACCGCGAGTAGCGCATGCAGCACATGCTCGATCCAGACGATCGTCACGCCACGGTCGCGGATGCGTCGGATCAGTTGCACCAGCGCCTTGCCCTCCTCGTCGGTCAACCCGCCGGCGATTTCGTCGAGCAGCAGCAAACTCGGACTCGACGCCAGCGCGCGGGCCAGCTCCAGCCGCTTGCGGTCGAGCAGCGTCAGCGAGCCCGCCGAGCGGTTGGCCTTGTCGGAAAGCTCGCAGTCGCCGAGAATCCGGGCACAGAGTGCATAGCTCTGGGCCTCGCTGCGGCCGCCGCCAAATGTCGCCGCGACGAGCAGATTTTCGAATGTCGACATGCCGACATAGGGGCGTGGGATCTGATATGTGCGGCCGATGCCGATCTTGCAGCGCACATGAGGCGGCTGGCCGACGAGGCGCTGTCCGGCGAACACGAGCTCGCCGGCATCGTTCCTAAGGTCACCGCTGATCAGATTGAAAAGCGTGGTCTTTCCCGCCCCGTTGGGGCCGAGGATGCCCAGCACCTCGCCACGCCGGACATCGAAGCTGATGTCCTGCAGGACGCGCAAGGCGCCGAAGGATTTGCTCAATCCTCTCGCTTCTAGCAATACGCCGTCCAATAGCATCCTCCGCTCCCGGTTGGAGCAGGCGTAGAAACACGCCCGCCCCTCCGGTTTTCATGCATTCGGCCTGGTCTTGCAGGTCGCCGGGCGACCTCGTTGGTCAATGTGGCCCGCCCGACGTGTCCAGGCTTAGCTCGCCCAGGGGATCACCTTTATTTTCTGTTCGGGTTCGAACAGTTTGTTGACGGTGTTGTCGACGATCTTCAGGTCATAGGGCCATTTCTCACCCTTGACCCACTGGCCGCCGAAGATCGGCGTCGTCGAGACGTTCTTGTGCGGGCCGCTGGAGAAATCGACCTTGCCGATCAGCGTGTCGAGTTTCGTTGCCACCATGGCATCACGGTTGGCGGTGCGGTCGAGGGGGTTGGACGAGCGTTTGAGAATATCGATCGCGACTTCCCAGATCGCATGGCTGTAGCCGAGCGGCTGCGTCCACTGCTTCTTGGTTTCGCTCTCCCATTGGTCGGCGATGTCGCGGCTCACTTGTCCGGTCAACGTCGATTTGAAGGGGAAGGCAGGCGTCCACCACACTTCCGACGACATGCCGTCGCCGAGCGGGCCGAGTGCCTGCACGCCGCCCGGGAAAAGGAGTGCCGCCGCGACGGTGACGGCCTTGGGCTTGTATCCTTGCTGGGCGCACTGGTTGATGAAGGTCTTGAGGTCGTCAGGATAGGTGATGCCGCCGACGATCTCGCATCCGGCAGCCTTGAAGGCGGCGATTTGTGCGGAATAGTCGTTGGTGCGCGGCTGGAAAAAGCCCGGGACGGTGATCTCGAAGCCGGCCTTCTTGGTCGGCACTGGCAGACCGTAATCGTTGTTACCCCAGGTCTCGCCGTCCGCATTCTGCGGAAACAGCAAGCCTACCTTGCGGTTGGTGTCTAGCGTATTCCACAGGCCAACGAAGGTGTTGAGCGCCTCATCGAGGCCCCAGAAGAAATGATAGGTCCAGTTGAACGGCGCCTTCTGGCCGCCGCGCGGGAAGATCACCGCCTGCCACGGCGCGCCGGTCGAAAGGCACGGGCACTCGTTGAGTTCCGCCTGGTCGGCCGAGGGGCTGACGGTGTCGGTGGTCGATGCGGGCAGCAGCAGATGCACGCCATCGTTCAGGATGAGGTCGCCAACGACTTCGGCCGCGCGGTTCGGATCGGACTGGCTGTCACGGATCAGGATTTCGACATCGAACTTGCCGGCTGCTGTCTCCAGGCCATCCTTGAGCAAGGCCTTGACTTTGTCTGCCGCCCAGCCGTCGGTTTCGCCGAACAGCGCAAGCGGACCGGTCGCCGGCGTTACGAAGCCGAGTTTGATCGTGCCGGCCGATTGCGCGCGGGCAATCATGGGTGCTCCGAGCGCCGATGCGGCCAAGCCGGCACCGATGCCCTTCAGCACGGTCCGGCGTGATGGTCTTATGATTTTCGTATTCAGGTCCACCTTCGGCTCCTCCCTTTGGTGATTTGTCGTCTGCATGCGTATTGGTGACAGCCGGCCGTTCCTCCCTGGCTGGCGATCACATCACTTGATGCGGTTCATCGCGCCGCCATCGATGACGATCTGGCTGCCGGTGACGTAAGACGAGCATGGCGATGCCAGATAGAGTGCAAGGCCCTTGATGTCCTCAGTGTCGCCGATCCTCCCGATCAGCGATTGCTCCTCGAAAGCCTTGCGGTCCG
Source organism: Rhizobium sp. NZLR1 (assembly GCF_017357385.1). Taxonomy (NCBI): domain Bacteria; kingdom Pseudomonadati; phylum Pseudomonadota; class Alphaproteobacteria; order Hyphomicrobiales; family Rhizobiaceae; genus Rhizobium; species Rhizobium sp. NZLR1. Next base: position 457,669 of record NZ_CP071634.1, read on the forward strand.
CGGGAATCTTTAGCCGACCGCCGGCGATGTTGGTCATGAAGGGCCCAGGCGATATGCAGTTGACGAGGATGCCGAACATGCCCAGTTCCATTGCCATCTGACGGACGAAATGGTCGACGCCCGCCTTGGCGGGCATATAGGACGTGCCGACGATCGCCTCGTTGATCTGTGCCGCGATCGAGGACGTGACGATGATCCTGCCGCCGCCCGATTTCTTCATGTGCCGGGCAGAATTCTTGACTGTCGTGTAGACCGATGTGAGGTTGACCTCGATGCCACGATCCCATTGTGCGTCGTCCAGCGCGTCGATAGCGCCTTCTGGAATGCGTCCGCCTTCGGTCGACAGGAAGCCCGGGCCGGGGTCGATGCCGGCATTGGCGAAGACCACGTCGATCCGCCCATGCCGTTCGGCCACGGTGTCGAAAGCGTCGCTCATTCGGGGTCTGTCGGAAACGTCGACGACCTGCCCCCAGACGTCACCGCCATTGGCCTTGATTTCGGCAACTACCGTTTCCAGCGTTGCCGCGTTCAGGTCGAATATGCAGACGCGCGCGCCATTGTCCGCCATGACCTCCGCGTATGCACGGCCGATGCCGCTGGCACCGCCGGTGACAATCACCGACTTGCCACGAACGTCGAACATTTCTCGCAATGTCGCCATTCTGTCTCCTCCCACTTCGAGAAGGCTAACAGCGAACGACCCGTGCTTTAATAATTCTTTTCAAGTTTAATATGTCTATGTGTTATGGAAGCTAGGGGTCTGGAGCCAGGTTTACTGCGATCTACGGCGGGTTATCGGCTGAGAAAAGCAATGAGCCTTTGTCGGCTCCCGCGAAGAGCCAATTGCGTCTTCCAACGCCTGTTGGGCGCAGTGCCCGTTCAGCCGCGTTGTTGTCAATCGCAGCCCGGCCCTCTTCCAGGAACGGGCAGAACGGAACCTTGCCTTGCATGCGGGACTGGCTCCCCATCATCTGTTCAGGAAAACGCGAGGACGGCCGGACCAATCATCTAACAATTAGTGCGAATTGAACATGCAAGGGGCAGAGCTCGCCGATCTCCCCCTGGCCTACGTCCTTTGCGCGTCTTTCAGACACGCGGCGCCGCAGGCGCCAGCCGCCGCTTGGCCATCGCCAAAAGCCGATGCGCCGCGACGTTCTCGGCATAGTCCCGATAGGCGGGATCTCGGCTCAGCATGCGCTCTTCGGCGCGGGCGCGCAGCAAATAGATAAGACTGATGATCGCCAGCATGCCAGCCCGCGCAAGTCCTTCGGCCAGGCCACTGGCGATGAAGCTCGGAAACGCAAACAGCCACCAGGCGATGTTCTTCGAGACATAGGCCGGATGTTTGATGAAGCGGTAGGGGCCTGATGTGATGATGCCGCGATGGGTCAGGTTGGAAAATCGCGGTCCGAAGGCGACGGTCGCCCAGACGTAGATAACCGTGCAGAACAGCGTCGCGACGCTCCAGAGGATGAAGACCACCGACCCCTCCTGGATAATGCTCTCCCAACCCGGTCCGTCGCCATAAGGCACGAAGGCATGCGAAATCACCGGGAAGAACGGCTCATAGCAGATCAGGCAGACGAGCCAGCCGAGCGCCGTCGTCTCCGTCGCCCGGACATGCCATCCGAAAAGCTTGAAGGTGGCGATGTAGCCGCCGGCCGCCAGGATGACGTCGAGAAGCAAGACGAGCCGCAGCAAGCCTTCGAACCAGGCGGCTGAAAGTGAGGGAAACAGCCAGGCCGGCTTTTCGGCAAGATCGGAAAGTGCGGCTATGCCGCTTGAAAACATCAGCACGAGGAAGAAGCATTTGATCGCGAGCAGCCGCAATGCGAACAGCACGTCTTCTTCGCGAAAATCCTGCATCAGCACCGCACGGCCGACCTGGTTGAGATAATCGTCGGGCTCCTCGGCGACGAGATCGGTGACCGCGACGTAAAGAATGGTGGCGCCGACAAGAGCGATGGAGATGGGGATGGCCGTATGGCCGGCCTCGATGAACCATCGAACCGCCGACGACTGCGTGAAAAACGGAAAGATGGAACAGGCGATGACGACCGCACCCAAAAGCGCGGCGAGTCCGACAATCTTGGTTCCGATGCGCCGCCAGGAAGCGGCGGGAGCCTCATGCCGCCTCTCTCGCAATGCCCAGGCCCGGCGCGCAGCCGGTGTGCCGTCGACGACGATCCACGCCAGGAGAAGACAGAGGACCGAAAGCGCCATCGCCTTGCCAGGATCAAGCCGCAGATAGGTCGCGAGCGCAATGCCGACGAGAACGCCGGCAAGGGTCGCAGCTTGAGTGACCAGGGGACTCCTGGTGAGGGTATCCCTGTCCTCCGATATCGGCACGCGCTCGGCTTTCTCGATCACATTGCCGGCTGGACGGAGCGTTTCCGCGCCGCCTTCACCGCCTGCGCCAACGCTGCTTCAACTGTGAACGGTGACCGCTCTTCCGGCACTGAGATCATCGCAAGGTCGAGCTTGTCATAATCGACCATGTAATAGCCCGATCCGGTAGCGATGACCGCATCGGGTCTGATCGTCAACAGGTCCTGCGCCATCGTGCCGATGAACATCGGCCCGCCCCAGATGTAACGGAAAGCATAGATTGGAATACCTTCAGCCGAAGTGCCAAGGCGGCGGATATCGGTCTTCAGGCGGCGATCAGACCACGAGGTACCCGAGGAGCTCGATGAACTGCTTGAACTGGAAGAGCTGCTGGAACCAGAGCCGCCGCCCATGCCGCCGCCAGAGCTGGAATTCCCACTGGAACTGTTCTCGGAGCGGGCGAAAGCCGGTTGATTGCTATTTACGGCCACTTTTCTAACGGCGGGCGTGGTTTTCCTGCCAGGCGTAACGTTCCTGGCGGGCTCCTCACTGGCGAATAGCGTCTTGGCGCCAGGGTCGAAGATGCAACTCTGCAAGATTGCGCCTGAACCTGCAAGGAAGGTCGAGCAAAGCAGAACACGGATGATGAGCTTTCTTGTCATGTAGGGCGCCCCCGGATCGCCGTTTAGAAGAGATCGTACCTCGGATTTCGCTTTACCCATGTCGCCTTGGCGAGCTGAACGAGCCTGTCATCGAGCGATTTGGTTTTTGGAAGCGCCTTTTGTTCCTGAGCGGTCAGCTCGGCGGCAAAGGTCTCCTCCACTTTCTTCTTGGCGGCATTCGGCAAGGCCTTGAGCGCCGCCTTTGCCTGGTTCTTCGGATCGCCACTGCCTGGCATGTTGACGGCGGTCGCCAGCGCGAAATAACGGGCCGCCGTTACCAGGTTGTCAGCGTCCGCAGCGTCTTCCTTCGCCAGTATCGCGCGGTCGAGTGCACCCCAATAGTCGCCACGTTCGGCGCCCATCTCCAGCCACTTCGCAGCTTCCGCCTTGTCCGCGGCAACGCCGATGCCGTCGCGGTACATGCGCCCGAGATTAGTCGGGGCATAGGGTTGACCGCCCTCTGAAGCCCGCGTGAAAAGGTCGAGCGCTTTCGGGAGATCCTCCGGGGCGCCTTTTCCGAAACGGTAGACGAGCGCAAGATTGTTCAGCGAATAGATGTCGTTGCGCTGGACGCCGGCTTCGTAGAAGCGGATGCCGCGCTCCGGATCAGCCGGAACGTTGACGCCGTTCAGGAAGATATAGCCGAGCTCGTTCATCGCGTAGGTATGGCCGAGATCGGCGGCCTGCAGCATCAAGCGTAATCCCAGCTGCTGATCGGCCTTGGTGCCGCGGCCGTAGTAGAGGGCCTTGCCGTAGCTGTGCAGGGCAAAGGGATCGCCCTTGGCCGCACCAGCCTTGGCGATCTCGCTTGCCTTGGTTGCATCGCGCGGAACGGAGGCGCCGGACTCGTAAAGGCTCGACAATTCGTAGATTGCCCGGACATGCCCGGCATCCATCGCCTTCTTGATCGTTGCGAAAGCCGTCTTGGTGTCGCGGTTGGCAAGCTGGGCGCGGCCGAGCTGGTAGACGAAGCGGGCCACCTCGGGATAGGCCTTTATCGCCTCGGTGCAGGCCGGCAGGGCATCATCGGGGTCGATTTCGTTCGGCAGCTTGCCTGCGGTCACGCCCTGCAGGTCGAGGGGTGCGGCGGCTGCGGTGTCGCAGGCGTCGAGCACCGGCTTGAAGGTGACGGTGGCGGGCGGCAGATCGTCGTTGGCGGCCTGCAGCGTCAGGGCGAAAGGCTGATTCTCCGTGCCGATCTGCGGCTCGTAGGAAAGGCCCGGAATATCGGCTGCCTCAAGCACATGGCCGAGCCCGATGACCCGGTCTCCGGCGCGCAGCGTGCCCTTGTCGGGTAGGGCTGCAACCTTGAAGGTCATTTCCGCCGCCGATGCCGGCACGACCGGCAGGCTGGCCGCGACGGGGCCGACGCCGATCGTCGTGCCGACGTCGCGCGACAGGGTCTTCAGATAGGCGTCGGCATCGGCAAGCCGCACCTGTTTTTGCTGTTCGAGCTGGGCGAGTTTGGCGCCGGCATCCGCCGAGACGGTGATCGCGACGACGCCCTGCGTCGCCTGGCCATAGGGATCACTCACGGTGTAACCGATCAGGCCGACGGTTCCGGCGGTAACACCTGAGGAATCATAGGTCAGCGCCGTCAGCGCCGCGGCGGGCATCTTGGCGCCCTGCTCGACCGGCTTGCCGTCGAAGGTGAGTTTGCCGGTCTGGGGAAGTTGGGTCAGGGTGACGAGCAGCGTCGAGCCGGTTTCGTCATGCGGCGGGGCGATCGGCAGCTTGGTGGCGGCAGCACCTTCCGGCACGCTCACCTGCTGCATCGACTCGACGCTTGGCGGCGGCGGCGCCGGAATGAAATAGAAGCTGTCCATCAGCGAGGAGTTTTCCCAGGGGACCTGCTTGCCGCCGGTCATGGCGATGACGTCGCGGCGCACATCGGTCAGCACCTGGCGGATTTCCTTATTGGGTTCGCTGGCGCGTTTGATGAAGGATTCGGAATAGGGGCTCAGCGCCCCGGTGCCATCGAGCGCCACCTGGCCGGGTTCCGTGGAAAAGGCGATCAGGCTGCCGAGATCGCTGTCGATGCGCGCAAGCCCGCGGGTGGCGCCGACCGGTTCCAGTTTTTCCGCCATCCAGAATTTCTGAGCGTTGAACGGATTGTTGCGACAGGCATCGAGGAAGATCAGTTGCACCCGCGAATTCTGCTTGAGATGGTTCAGGATGAGGTCGAGCGGCATGGTCTGCGTCTCGACGTCATAGGGCGTTTCCAAGGTCGCATCGACCGGCACGATGAAATTCTGCCCGCCCACCTGGATGCCGTGGCCCGAATAATAGATCAGCCCTGCCTCGGCATTGCTGGTCGAACGCAGGAAGCGGCGCACCGTATCCTCGAGCCCGATGCGATCGACATTGATGCCGATCGTCACGTCGAAACCGGCCGCCCGCAACGTGGCTGCGACCTCTTCGACATCATTGGCGGGGTTGGGAAGCGAAGGCAGCGTCTTATAGACCGAATTGCCGATGACGAGGGCGACGCGGCGGCCGCTCTCTTGCGTGATGGCGGCATGCGCGACGCCGATCGACAGCAGTATTGCCGCCACGGTCAGCAGATAAGCGCATAGTCTCCAGGCATTGTGGAACTTGGGCATGGCTCGATCGCAAACATTCTATTGTTTAAGTTCAATAAAATTTGCTGGCCTACTGGTGCTAGGCCCCCTCCGCATTCATCGTTTGAAAATATTCCTCACTGCTAAAAAAAGCAAGCTTCGTCCGCCTCCAAGTGAATTGGAGCAGTCCCCTCAGATTGGAAGCCCATTATCGGCAGGAAAGACTGTCGAATCAGGAATTTTATCCTGCCACCGGCAGTGGATACGTCAGCGCCGGCGAAGTTTCCTTAGCTCCGAAACGTATAGTTGCTGATCGAGGCTGGTTTCATCTCGATGGAGAAGCCCGCCAAGGTCGGCGGCATGTAGGCCGCGCTCTCGATCCGGCAGGGGTCGAGGAAGTGTTCGTGCAGGTGATCGACATATTCGATGACGCGGCCTTCCTTGGTGCCGGATACCGCGATGTAGTCGATCATCGACAGATGCTGCACATATTCGCAGAGGCCGACGCCGCCGGCATGCGGCCAGACCGGCAGGCCGAACTTGGCGGCGATCAGCAGCACGGAGAGAACCTCGTTCAGCCCGCCCATGCGGCAGGAATCGATCTGGACGATGTCGATTGCGCCTTCGGCGATGAACTGCTTGAACATGATGCGGTTCTGGCACATCTCGCCGGTCGCGACCTTCACCGGCGCGATCGCCTGGCGGATCTTGCGGTGGCCGGCAATGTCATCGGGGCTTGTCGGTTCCTCGATGAAGAAGGGCTTGGCCGGGGCAAGCGCCTTGACCCAGTCGATCGCCTGGCCGACATCCCACACCTGGTTGGCGTCGATCATCAAGTAACGATCGGGACCGATCACCTCGCGGGCGATCCTCAAGCGGCGGATATCGTCGTCCAGGTCGCGGCCGACCTTCATCTTGATATGGTTGAAGCCGGCGTCGATCGCCTCCTTGCAGAGGCGCCGCAGCTTTTCGTCCTCATAACCCAACCAGCCCGCCGAGGTCGTATAGCAGGCGTAGCCCTCTTTTTCGAGGATGGCGATACGTTCGGCCTTGCCTGCCTCGGCGCGCTTGAGGATCTCGACGGCCTCCTCACGCGTCAGCACGTCGGTGAGATAGCGGTAATCGACGATATCGGCGATCTCCTCAGGCGACATCTCGGCGACGAGCCGCCAGACGGGCTTTCCCGCCTGTTTGGCAAGCAGATCCCAGACGGCGTTGACGACGGCGCCGGTTGCCAGATGAATGGCGCCCTTTTCCGGGCCGATCCAGCGCAACTGGCTATCGCTGGTCAGATGTCGCCAGAATTTTCCGGGATGGGCGAGCACGTCGCCGAGGTCGGCGCCGACCACGAGATGGCGCATCGCTTCGATCGCCATGCAGCAAATATCGTTGCCGCGGCCGATGGTGAAGGTCAGGCCATGGCCGGCAAGATCAGACGCATCGGTGTCGAGAATGACATAGGCGGCCGAATAATCCGGATCGGGGTTCATCGCATCCGACCCATCCAGGCTTTGCGAGGTGGGAAAGCGGAGATCGAAGACACGAAGGTCGGTGATGCGGGTCATGGTTGTTCTCCCAATTGCAATAGCCCGATCGGCCGGCACGACTGCCGGCCGCAACATCAGCTGAGGTCAGATCGTCCAGCCGCCGTCGATGGCGATTGCCTGGCCTGACGTGTAGGTGGCGCCGGCGAGATAGACGGCGAGATCGGCGATCTCCTCCGGCGAGCCGAGCCGGCCCATCGGCTGGCGGGCGATGAAGGCGGCGCGGGCTGCGTCATAATCGCCCTGGGCGCGCATGCGGTCCTGCAGCGACGGGCTTTCCACCGTGCCGGGGCAGATGGCGTTACAGCGGATGCCCTCGGCGACATAATCGGCGGCAACGGATTTGGTCAGCCCGATGACCGCCGCCTTGGTGACGCCATAAGCGAAGCGGTTCGGGACGCCCTTGATGCTCGAGGCGACGGAGGCCATGTTGATGATCGACCCGTCCTTGCGTTCGCGCATGCCGGGCAGCACGGCGCGGATGGTGCGGATCATTGCCTTGACGTTGAGGTCGAGCGCAAATTCGAAATCGGAATCCTTCATCTCGAGGATCGAGCCGGCGTGAACGAAGCCGGCGCAGTTGAACAGCACGTCGACCGCGCCGATCTCGGCAACGACAGCCTTGACCGCATCCTCATCGAGCACGTTCAACTGATGGGTGGAAACCCCGGTTTCCGCAGCTAACGTCGCCAGCGCCTCGGTATTGATGTCGGTCGCGTGGACCTTGGCGCCCATCGCGGCAAAGGCTGCCGCCGTCGCCCGGCCGATGCCCTGGCCGGCGGCGGTGATGAGCACGGTCTTGCCGGAAAGTCTGTTTGTCATGTCACGGGCCTTTTCTGGAAGTGTCTACGCTGGACGATGGAATGCAATTTGTGTTGACGAGGACTAAAGCGCGTCGCATCAAACTTGGTTCATGCGACGCGCTTTAGTCCTTTGTTTTTATGCATGTCGTTACCCCGGAACCGCTGCACACTTCCGGGCGACATGCATTAAGGCATACGCCTTTTCCCACTTTGCGCGCTCTGACCGCCCTCCGGCAAGATAGTGCTGGCAGCCTGCCACCTGGTTTGGTTTCCGGAAGCGTGCGATATCTCGCGTGATACCGAGCTGCGTCTTCAGTGATGATTTGTCTGTTTATAGACAAACAGACGATCAGCCAAGGGTCAAGCGTAAACTTTTCCTTTTCCGACCGTGGTTCTGCGTATATGCAGATTGATATTCACAGGAGGAAGGAATGGAGACCGACGAGTCAGACCGCTACCGCGCTCCTGCGCTCGATAAGGGCCTCGATATCCTGGAATTGCTCGCCAGCGTCGACAGCGGTCTCACCCAGGCGGAAATTGCCAAGCGGCTCGACCGCAGTCCCAACGAATTTTATCGCATGCTCGACCGCCTGGTGCGCCGCGGTTACGTCACCCGGCTGGATGGCGACCGTTATTCGCTGACGCTGAAGCTTTTCGGTCTTGCGCAACTGCACACGCCGGTGCGCCGGCTTGCTTCCTACGCCACACCGCTGATGCGCGATCTCGCCCATCGCACGCGCCAGGCCAATCACCTTGCCGTCTTCGATCGCGGCGCGGCTGTCGTCATTGCCCAGCAGGAGGCGCCGGATTACTGGGGATTCTCGATCCGCATCGGCGCCCATATCAGCCTGTTCGACACCGGTTCGGGGCATGTGCTGCTCGCCTTCCGCAGTGAGGAGGAGCGGGAGATGATGATCTCGGAACATGTGCGCAGTCGCGCCGACATCGAGCTCGGCGCCGATTTCTACGATCGTCTCGACCAGATCCGCGAGCGCGGCTACGAGATGATGGCGAGCGCCCAGACATCCGGCGTCTACAATCTCTCCGCGCCCGTTCTCGGGCCGGATGGGCGCTGCATCGCCGCCCTCACCTGCCCCTTCATTGCGCTTGTCAATGCACCCACGGCTCCCGATATCACCCAGGCGACCATGCAGGTGCAAAAGACCGCCAACCAGCTTTCGCTGCTTGCCGGCGCCGACGTCGCAAGCCCCGCCTGACGGGCGATAATTTTTATTTGAACAATCCATTCACCGGGGATAGCTTGCGGCACAGCCTGCCTTGGAGGAGAAAAGCGTGCTCATCGACACCCATCTGCACATCATCGATCGCTCAGCACTGCCCTATCCCTGGCTTTCCCAGGTGCCCGATCTCGATCATGATTTTCTCTATGAGACCTATGCGGCCGAGGCGCGGCGCTGCGGCATCACCACGGCGCTGCACATGGAGGTCGACGTTGATCCCGCCGCGATGCAGGGCGAGACAGACCACATCGCCGGTATCGCCAGAAAGGAAGGCAGCCTGATTGCCGGCGCCATCGTCTCCTGCCGGCCGGAAGAGGAAGGCTTTGCCGCCTATCTCGAGCGGCAAAAGGCCGATTCCTTCGTCAAGGGGTTCCGCCGCGTGCTGCATGTCGTGCCCGACGACGTGTCGGAAGGCGCCCTGTTTCGCGAAAATATCCGCCGCATCGGCGGCAGCGGCCTGACCTTCGACCTCTGCACATTGCCGCACCAGGCAGGTCGCGTGACCGCCCTCGTCGATCTCGCGCCGGATGTGCAGTTCGTGCTCGACCATTGCGGCGTGCCGGATATCCGCTCCGATGCCTTCGAGCCATGGAAAGTCGGCCTATCGGAGATTGCCCGGCGGCCAAACGTCGTCTGCAAGGTCTCCGGCGTCGTTGCCTATGCCGATGCCAAGACATGGACGGCGCAAACTCTGCGGCCCTATATCGAACATGTGATTGCAAGCTTCGGCTGGGATCGTGTCGTCTGGGGCAGCGACTGGCCGGTCTGCACGCTCGGCGGCGGCCTCTCTACCTGGGTCGCGGCGACCCACGCCGTGCTTTCCGGCAGCAGCGAGACGGAGCGGTCCAAGCTGCTTTCCGCCAATGCACAGCGTCTCTGGTCGCTTTGACGTCACGAAATCACGTGATGTGCTGTGCCTTATAAAAGTGCTACTTTGGCATGTCTTTTGCTTGTGTAAGGACGAAGCGACGCAGTGTTTCGGTTTGGGACGACTTACCACCAAGCAATTGCTAGCTTTAGCCATCTCAGGTAAAAGTTGTCAGACACGGATTTGGCGAATACTTCTAATCCGATGTCCTCAGGAGGGAAAAAATGAAAGAAGAACCGCATTCCGTCGATGTTCACGTCGGAAAGACCATCCGTATCCAGCGTCTGCTAAGGAAAGTTTCTCAGACGGAACTGGGCGATCGGGTTGGTGTAACGTTCCAGCAGATCCAGAAATACGAAAAGGGTTCCAACCGCGTTTCCGCCAGCATGCTGGTTGAAATCGCCGGCGCGCTGAAGGTCGATGTCAGGACGTTTTTCGACGACCTGTCGGCCCCCGATACGGCCAACGACAACCCGGCTCCGAGCGAAGAATTCATTATTTCGCGCGAAGGCGTGCTTCTCAATGCGGCGTTCTTTTCGATCAAGAACGAAGCTCTTCGCAAGAAGATCCTGAAGCTCGTTCAGGCGATTGCCAACACCGAACAGCTGGATAGCGAAGCGGCCGAATAGGCCGTTGTCCTTAAGCCGATCCGCATAAGGGTCAGTGGCGATCGATCAGGATCAGATTCTCGCTGGCGTCCTTCATTGCGATCTTGGCTTTGCTGCCGAGCAGCTTTTCGAGATTGACGTCTAGCTCCCTGTCGGGATCTATGCCGTCCCAATCGATGACGACCTGCAGCAGCGCCATGTTCGTCAGGTGCATCAGATTCCGCAGCTGAAGCTTTTCAGCCTCCTCCTTGGCTGCCGACAGCAGCCGGAAGATCCTTGCGTATTCGCTGCCTGTAGCTTCGTTGCGTTGTTCAAACATCGTTCCCGCCCCTTTGGCCGTGAAACCCTACGATTCCATCACCACTGCATCTTTCTGCCGTTACCGTTATTCAAGCGTTACAGGAACCGCATTGCGCGTGACTTCGGCGTGCAGCAGCTCCCAATGCGAGGTCGCGGCAAAGCGCCAGTCACGGTTAACGGGCAGGAATTCGTCCCGGCGCAGCCAATCCAGCACCAGCCGGGCGTCGCTGCGCTTGCGCTCGACGCGATTCTGGCGGACAGCGGCGAGGATCTGGTCGCGGCGCGGCTTGCGGAAATGGCACTCGTCGACGACCTTGGCATAGGTGCGTTCGGAAAAATGTAGGAAACGGCCGGCAAGCAGCAGTTTCTTGCGCTCGCCCGACGAGATCTCGCCATTGGCAAGAAGCGCATCGATCGTCGGCTCGAAATCGACCCAGGGCACCGAGAGCGGCAGCCAACCCAGCGCCTGCGGTGCATGCACCAGCGCGACGGCTTCGTCGTCGAGCAGCCGCCCGGCCTCGTAATCTTCGAAGATCGAGCCAAGCCCGACCATGCCGAAGGGCGCGCATTCGGCCGCCCGCAACGCGCCCATGCTGGCGCCGCCGGCAACGGCGACATCATGTTCGAGCGCGAACAGAATTTCCTTGTGCCAGACCGAGGGCAGATCGCCGAAATAACCGTCGACGAGGCCGATCGCGGTGGCGCCGTCGTGAACGGCCTTGAGGATATCGCCGCAGGCGGCCGGCGGCCGGAAATCGATGCGAGGAGACATGGCTCTCGCCGCGGCAAGATCGCTGCCAAGGCTGGGGCCTACGAACAGCACCTTCATGGCTGGGCTCCTCTCATGGTGTTGACTGCCCGCATGCCGAGCTGGATGTACTGGCCCGAGATATCGACCTCCAGGCCGGGCACGATCACCCTGACGACCGAGACCGGCAGGGTCCGATGCGCAAACGGCACGACGATGATCTGTTCGATGCCGCTTGCCGCCAGCCGCTCGACAATCTCGCCGATGGTTTCCTGGATCGTCGCAGCGCGGCAATGACGGGCCTGGAACGCGCGCATCCGGCCGTCGCCCTCGCAGAGCTCGACCACCTGCTGCATCGCCGCACTCTGGTCGAGCCGCTGATAGATGCGCGGCGAGAAATCGTCACGGCTGCCGGCAATCGCGGTCAACCGGCTCTGCGCCGCTTCGGTGATGGCGCGCAGCGCCGCGCGCACGGGGTCGGGGTGGCAGCCGCAGCCGCCGCAGACATGCGCCCAGCGCGCGTCGACACGGTCGGAAAGATTGCCTGGCATGATGACGGCCAGAAAAGCGGGAATGCCGATATCCGTGGTCATGTCGAGCAGCAGCAGCCGCATGCCGGCGCGGGTGATCCGATCGGTCATGATGTCGATGACCGCATCGCCGAAGGAGGCGGGATCGATGCGGCTTTCCTTCAGTTGCTGCGGCGATTTCAGCTGGGTTAAGGCCCAGGCGTCACGTTCCACCAGCTCGCAAAGTCCATGCAGGACCGCTTCGGACGGTGTGTTGCCGGAGGCAAGTCCATCGCTCGACTGCTCGAAGCCCGGCGGCCTTTCGCCGCAATGGTCGAGGCCGACGAGCCACCAGGGCACGTAGACAGTGCTGCCGGAAAGGATGTCGAGCCCGGAGCACCAGGGAATGAGACCGTTGCCGATCTCGTCTGGCGCGCAACGGGCGACATTGTCGAGATCGATCATGGCGGCATGTTCCGCCCGCATGCTTGCGGTCGTCGCCAGCGTCACATCGGCGGGTGGGATTTCGGCGATCCGCGTCTCGATCGCTTCCATGGCGGCCGAGGTCATGGCGGCATCGTTGTCGATACCCTTGCCCTGGAAGACCGAGAGCGTATGGCTGTTCGGCCGCGTCGCGAAGGCGACCGGGATGTTCAAGACGTCCAGAGCGGTCAGCAGGCCGACGCGCGTGATGCCGAATTCGCGCAGATGCGGCCTGATGGCTGCAAGTGTCTGAGCAGGCGTGACGGCGCGGTCATGATAATCGCTGACGCCGGCCGATGATCGTTTGAGGTCACCGGCAAGCGTTTCGAGAGCATTTCCGTTTTTCTTCGAATCAAGAAAATGTTCTATCTTTTTGTTTTCACGCAATTCCGGACGCAAAACCGCTTCACACTTTTGCTGGAATTGCTCTAGATCGGCGAAAGCGGACATACCGGTCTCGTCCTTAACGGAACCTCAGCGCATGCGTCAGGCTCTCGAGCGCATTGGCGGAAACGTTGAGTTCATCTTGTTTCATCGCTGCTCTGGCAGCTGCAGAGAAGCGCAGGGACTGTGTCTGAACTGCGGTGGTTTCAGCATTCGTCTTCATGTTCCATCTCCAATTGGTCGGGCAGCTCGCTGCCGTTAACCATTGGAGAGAAACATTGCCCGCGTCATTTAAGCGTTACAGGCTTCGTTAAAAGGCGATGCAATCAGGGAAGACCGGCGAGTTGCAGGCCTTTTATCAGCGGTTCGGTGAAGGCGGGATCGCGATCGGGGACGAAATGACGGATGTCCTCGCTGCGAAAATCGGGGAAGTTTTCCAGCACCGTCCGGGCATAGTTCTCGGCCTTGCCCTTGTCGCCCGCCATCGCATGCGAGGCGGCAAGCAGTCTCGCCGTCGCCTGTTTGGTCTTCACCGGTTCCAGCGCCTCGATCGCCTTTTCATACTCTTCGCGCATGAAGTGGATGCCGCCGAGGTTCCAGTAATAATAGTCCGGCGGCAGTGGATTGAGCTTGAAGGCCGCGCGGCTGAGCTCCAGCGCCCGGTCGAAATCGCCGTCATGGGAAAGCGCGTCGGCAAAATCGGCGAGGATGTCGGCATCGTTGGGATTGAGATCCTGGGCCTGCTGGAAATATTCCAGACTTTCGTCGAAGCGGCGGCGATAAAGCGCCACAAAGCCAAGCTCGCGGTAGGCCCGGCCGCTGTTCGGGTCGGACTGCTGCGCAAGGCGGGCGGCACCGTTGGCCTCATCGAGCAGTTCCTTGTCGCGCATGCCGCGGATCAGCCATTCCATGCCGAGTGCGCGTGACACGCCGGCATGGGCGGCCGAGAAATGCTCATAACGATTGAGCGAGGATTTGAACCATTTGCGCGCCTGGCGCAGATGCTGCAGGTCGGTATGGGCGATCAGCCGCTTGCCTTCGAGATAGAGACGATAGGCAGAGGCCGGCGCCTCGCCAATTGGCATCGCCAATTCGTGGCGCTCGATCGTGTCGGCGAGCGAGGAGACGATCCGCCGCGTCAGATGGGTGAAGGACTCGCTGATCTTCTGCATGACCAGCGGCAGTTCGATGGCCCAGATCACCTCCGACGTCGTCGTCCGGGTCAGCCGGCAAGTCGCAAAGACATCCTCGTCGCGGCCCTGAATGGTGACGTAGACCGCATAGTCGAAGCTGAGGTCGAGCGGGCCGGGCACGGCACGCGCGGGATCGATCGAGCGGCTGAGGATCTCCAGGCTCGTATGCGCCGCAATCACCTTGAAGCCGCGCTGCTGGCTGAGGCCGATGGTGACGTCTTCGAGAAGCGCCCTGCCGACGCGCTCCATCAGCGGATCGGTGAAGATGCTTTCCGGCGGCAGGATGATGATGCGCGGCTGGCCAAGCAGATCGGCAAACATTCCCGGCGCCGATGGGCGCTCCGGCACTGCCGCTTGTGCTGCCGGGATCAGGCCGAGTTCGCGGGCGAGCGCTGTGGTGCTTTCCTCCGGCTCGGTGTCGAAGTCGTCCTTCAGCTGGCTCTTGCACTTCAGATAGGCCTGGCGGGCCGCAGCCGGATCGTTCATCCTGACATGGGTGCGCATCAAGGCGCGATAGGCCGTCTCACTGGCAGGATCGAGTTCCAGCAGGCGCTTGGCAAGTGCGACCTGCTCCTCGTCCGACCTGTCTTCCGACGTCTCGATCAGCCGGGTGAGATGGGCGGAGCGCAATTCGTCGATACGCTGGCGCTCAAAGGTCAGCCAGTCCTCGGCGCCCTGCGTCGGCGATTTGGCGCCTTCCAGCAATTCGCCGTTCAGCATATCGCTGTCTTCGGGGGCGAGCGGCGCTTTCTGCTTCAGGAGATGAACGTCGACCTCCCAGCCGTCCGCAAGCCCGATATGGGTTCGGGTTGCGGCAAGCAGCGGCGGAAGGTCGGCGGGAATGCTCTGTTCGATACGCGACAGCAGCTGGCGCAGGCTGCCGGCACGCTTTTCCGGCAGTTCCGATTGCCAGAGCTGTCGCCTGACGGTTTCGCGGTCCAGTTCGAGATTGGCTTCGGCGGCGAGCATGGCGAGGAGAAAATAAGACTTCTCCGGCAAGGGGAGTTCCCTCCCCGCTGCCAGCAGCCTCGGTCTTCCGAGCAGGCACAGCCTGTTCGTCGACATCTGTCCGGATGTCCGTTGCATCCCGGTTCTCACCCCTGAAAGCCAAGGCGCGCAAACGCAGCCGCCGCAGAAATGATGTTAGAACTATAAGAGCGCCGCGCATAGCGGTAAAAGAAGAAGTTTCAGCGAATATTTGCATTTTCACGTGTCGCTCGCCGAGAAGATGCTTTGCCGATATTTTCCATGAGAGACGATTCGCGTGCCGATGCGGCACTGTCACCAAATATATTTCAATATGGAGTCGGCCTGCCACTGATTTTGTAAGGCGCTTGTTCGGCCCCTTTGACACCGAAGCGCTGTCGATAGTCACCGGGAGAAAGACCTGTAATTTTGCCGAAAACTTTACGAAAAGCGCTCGGATCGTTGTAACCGACCTCCCACGCGATCTTTTCGACAGGCAGCTTGCCGAACTGCAGAAGCTCGCGTGCCTTGCCGACGCGAAGCCGCTGGATGTAATCCCCCGTTGTGAGTCCCGTCGCTTTTTGGAAGCGACGAATGAACGTCCGCCGCTCAAGTCCTGCTTGAGCGGACAAAGCGGCAAGACTCATCTCCTTGCCATCATGCGCCTGAAGCCAATGTTGAACCCTCAAAATAGCCAGGTCTCCGTGATCGAGCCTGGGTGAAAAGGCGCTGTAGTTCCTTTGCTCGCGCCCCGGGGGGTCAATCACAAATGCGCGCGCTGTGTTGATCATGATGGATGGGCCGAGAAAACGGTCGACAAGTCTGAGGGTCAGGTCGATCCATGACATGGCGCCGCCTGCCGTTATCAAATCACCGTCATCGATGATGAGCCGATCAGTATCGACGACAACTTTCGGGAACCGCAATCGGAATTCCTCTTCATAAGCCCAATGCGTGGTTGCGGTTCGACCGGTCAGCAATCCGGTCTCTGCAAGTAGGAAGGCCCCTTTGCACACTGAGGCAAGGCAGGTGCCTTGCGCGTGAAGCGCATGCAGCCATTTGGAATATTCACTCGCAGTCTCTTTCGAAGCAAGCTCTCCTAAACCGGGTGGGATAACGAGGACGCTCGGGGCGTTCTCTTTCCCGGGCGAGGTGTCGAAAATGCACGTTGGAATGCCGTCGTTCGGCTCTTTTTGCCAATGCGTGATCCTTAGCGAAGGCATTTTGCCATCGGTTTGCAGTCTGGTTTGTCTCTCAGCGTAAGTCAGGAGGTCGGTCATGCCCAGGACTGCCGCCGCCTGCGAGCCTGGATAGACCAGGATACCGATTTCTGTCGGAAACTGTCTCATGGCAATATCACCCCGAACTTTGTCGATATCGCCACTCCTATCACAAGGGAAAAGCGGATATCCAGGGCACCTGACGAATTGAAAAGGAACAATCACATGAGCAAGCGTGCAATCATCGCCATCGACCTTCAGAAGGATTATCTGTCATCGGGAAAACACGCTCTTGTCGGAATTGATCAGGCAACTGCCAATGCAGTCAAAGTGTTAGACGCCGCACGCGCATCCGGGGACAGGGTGATCCATATACGCCACGAAGGCAAAGCCGATGCTCCGTTTTTTGCGAGGGGCACAACGGGTGTCGATTTCATACCAGCCGTTGAACCAAAGAGCGGTGAAACCGTCATCACAAAGCACTATCCGAACTCATTCCGGGAAACGGACCTGAAGCAGCAGCTGGACGCAGAAGGTATCCAGGAGGTCGTGCTGGTCGGCGCGATGAGCCATATGTGCATCGATGCCACCAGCCGTGCGTCTGTTGATTACGGCTATGACACCATCATCGTCCATGACGCCTGCGCCACCCGTGATCTCAGTTTTGATGGCCAGCTCATCTCGGCCGCGCAGGTTCATGCCGCATATATGGGCGCGCTTGCTGCTGGCTACGGTAAGGTCCTTGCCGTGAGCGAACTCCTGTCAGCTTAATGTGCGTCGACGAAGGACATCGGCGCTGACGATCGCGTTGTCGAGAGTGCTGCCCGCGTCCGCCCCGATGCGGCCATGCTCTTGCAACCGCGAGGTAGATGGCGCCCGAAAGACCTGACACGGATCAAGGCACTCGATAGTTTACACCTTCAACCGAAAGTGGGACTGCGGCTGCAGCTGGACAAAGCCGCCGATCGTCTCTGCTTTATCGAAGGTGGCAAACCGCCTCGATGTTGTAGCCGTCAGGGTCGAGGACGAAGGCAGCATAGTAATCTGCATGATAATGCGGGCGCAGTCCGGGCGGACCATTGTCCGTCCCCCCGGCGGACAGAGAGGCATTGTAAAAAGCGTCCACCACAGCACGACTTTCTGCAGCGAAGGCGATATGGACGCGGGGATGATGCAGTTCGACTCGGGAAATCCAGAAATCACCGCCCGGATCCAAGCTGCGGCCAAAACCTTCTGCTACACCGAAGCCGGCAGCAACACCCAGATCTTTGAGCAACCTGTAGCCGAGCGGCATAAGAGCGGCGGTGTAAAATACTTGGGAGCGCGCGAAATCGCTCACGGTGATTCCGGTGTGATCGATCACGTAAACCTCCGATTTGCGAAACGTTCTTTGTTTGTTCTATATCGGCATCCGATTTCGCGCAACTGCTATTTATGGTGTCATGATCGTCAGTTCACCGCCGCCCCGACGAAATCGAGCCCGATATCCAGTACCGGCGCGCTGTGCGTCAGCCAGCCGACGGAGATGAGGTCGACGCCGGAAGCCGCGATTGCGGCAGCCGTTGCCGGCGTGACCCGGCCGGAGGCCTCGGTGATCGCCCGGCCGGCGACGATGCCGACGGCGTCGCGCAGTTGAGCGGGCGTCATATTGTCGAGCAGAACGGCGTCGACGCCAGTCTCCATCGCTTCGCGCAGCTGGTCGAGAGTGTCTACTTCGACCTCGATCTTCACCAGATGGCCGACGCCGGCTCGCGCCCGGCGGATCGCCTCGGTGACGCCGCCGGCAATGGCGACGTGATTGTCCTTTATGAGCACCGCGTCATAGAGCGCGAAACGGTGGTTCATGCCGCCGCCGGCCCGCACCGCATATTTCTCCAGCGCCCGGAGCCCCGGCGTCGTCTTGCGCGTGCAGGCGACGGAGGCTTTGGTGTCGCGGATGGCGCCGGCAATCTCTGCCGTCACCGTCGCAATGCCGGAGAGATGGCCGAGGAAATTCAGCGCAGTGCGCTCAGCCGTCAGCAGGCCGCGTGAGGGACCTTCGATGGTGGCGATCACGTCGCCCGGCTTGACCGCATCGCCGTCCTGGAGCTGGCGGCGCATGACGATCTCCGGATCGACGAGAGTGAAAGCGAGTTCGGCCGCATCGAGACCGGCGATTACGCCCGGCTGGCGGGCGGCCATCACCACCGTCGAGCGATGATCGTGGGGGATGACCGACGCCGAGGTGATGTCGCCGGCAAGACCGAGATCTTCGAGCAGGGCCGCCCGGACCAAGGGTTCGACGATCAGGCGCTGAAGCGGAACGAGGCTCATCTCAGGCACTCCTGGCAAGGGCATAGGGCGGGGTCGCACGGGCGATCCCCAGCGCTTGGGAAAGGCGCATGCGGCACCGGTCGGCAGCGCCGAGCTTCAGCGGAAAATCGGTGCGGGCATGGGCGCCGCGCGATTCCATCCGCAGGCTGGCAAAGACGGCGATCAGCAGCGCGACGGTTCCAGGATCGGCGGCAGGGCCGTCGCTTTCGGCAAGCGGCAGCAAGGCGGCGATCGCGCCCTCAACGGCGCCGGCATTGCGCAGCACGCCGAGATGGCGCGAGACGATCGGCCGGACGAGCGATGCATCGGCCGGCACCGGCAGCTCCTCGGCGAGGACGGTGCTGGTCCCCCGTGCCGGCAATCCCGATATGTCGCGCGCTGCCCGCATGCCCATCACCGCCGCCTCCAGCAGCGAATTGCTGGCGAGCCGGTTGGCGCCGTGCAGGCCGGTCGAGGCCGCCTCTCCGGCGACCCAGAGACCGGACACCGAACTGCGGCCATTGGCGTCGGTGGCAACGCCGCCCATGTGATAGTGAACGGCCGGGCGCACCGGAATGAGGTCTTTCGCCGGATCGATGCCGGCCTCGCCGCAAAGGGTCGAGATGACGGGAAAGCGTGCGGCAAACCGGCTGCCGAGCGCATCGCGGGCGTCGAGGAAGACTTTGCCGCCGCGGGCGATTTCGGCGCTGATGGCGCGCGCCACCACGTCGCGCGGCGCAAGCTCGGCGCCTGATATGCGGACCATGAACCGATCTCCGCGTTCGTTGACGAGCACGGCCCCCTCGCCTCGCACCGCCTCGCTGACGAGCGCCAAGGGCCTGCGGCTGGAATTGAGCGCCGTCGGATGGAACTGGACGAATTCCATATCGGCGAGTTCAGCACCTGCCCTGGCCGCCAGCGCGATGCCCTGGCCGAAATTGCCCATCGGATTGGTGGTCGCGTCGTAAAGCCCACCGATGCCACCAGTGGCGAGCACCACCTTCGACGTCGGCAGGATGACCGCCCCCCTCGCGGTCGCGCAGAGCAGGCCGGCCACCTGCTCGCCGTCCATCAATATCCGCCGCGCCTCGAAGCCTTCGAGCACGGTGATGGCAGGCGTCTGCATCACCGCCCGCACCAGCGCGGCGACGATCGCCGCACCCGAGCCGTCGCCTTCGACATGGACGATGCGGCGGCGGCTATGGGCGGCCTCCAGCCCTAGCGAGAGTTCGCCGGCGGCATTCCTGTCGAAACGCACCCCGGCTTGTTCCAGCGCGGCGATCGCTGCCGGCGCCTCGACAATAATGCCGGCGGCCACGGCCGGATCGCAGAGCCCGTCGCCGGCGACAAGCGTGTCGGCAAGGTGCAGCGCCGCGCTGTCGTCGGCGCCCATGCTGGCGGCGATGCCGCCCTGTGCCCAGGCGCTCGACGTTTCCGCGCCAAGGGCGGCACGGGTGACGATGACGGAAGGTTCAGGCGCCAGCGTCAATGCGGTCATCAGCCCGGCAAGGCCACTGCCGACGATCACCGTGCGTCCGGCAAGATGGTCGAAAACCTCGGTCATATCGCCAGCATCCTCTCGACGGCGCGGCGCGCGGCCACCGCAATCGCCGGATCGACCGTCACCTCGTGGCGGTTTTCCTCAAGGGCGGCGCGGATATTGCCAAGCGTGATCCGCTTCATATGCGGGCAGAGATTGCAGGGGCGAATGAACTCGACGTCGGGATGATGCACGGCGACATTGTCGCTCATCGAGCATTCGGTGAGCAGCACGACGCGGGCCGGCTTTCGGCTGCCGACATAGTCCGACATCACCGCGGTCGAGCCGGCGAAATCCGCTTCGGCCACGACCTCGGGCGGGCATTCGGGATGGGCGAGCACCGTCACGCCGGGATGGTTTTCGCGCAGCTGGCGCACGTCTTCTGCAGTGAAGAGTTCATGCACCTCGCAATGGCCGTGCCAGGCGATGATCTCGACGTCAGTCTCGCGGGCGACGTTGCGCGCCAGATATTCGTCCGGGATCATCAGCACCTTCGGCACGCCGAGCGATTCCACCACCTGTTTGGCATTGCCCGAGGTGCAGCAGATGTCGGAGGCGGCCTTCACCGCGGCCGAGGTGTTGACATAGGTGATGATGGGCACGCCGGGATGGGCCTGGCGCAAGAGGGCGATATCCTCTGGCGTGATCGAATCCGCCAGCGAGCAGCCGGCGCCGAGATCCGGGATCAGCACGGTTTTCTCGGGGTTCAGCAGCTTGGCGGTCTCGGCCATGAAGTGCACGCCGGCCAGCACGATCACGTCCGCATCGACCTCGATCGCCTTGCGGGCGAGCGCCAGGCTGTCGCCGACGATATCCGCCACACCATGGAAGATCTCCGGGGTCTGATAATTGTGCGCCAGAATGACGGCGTTGCGGCGGCGCTTCAGCTCGAGGATGGCGTCGACGTCGTTTTCGAACGACATCCATTCGGCTTTGGGAATGACGCGGCTGACGCGCTGGTAGAGCGAGGATGCGGAAACAGGGTGGTTCATGACCGGCTCCTAATTATGCTCTAGTTGAGCATATCATAGGCAAATAGATATTCTCACGATGAGCATATGTCAATTGCGGGAGAGCGGTAATTTCGTTCCGGCCAGCGCGCGTTCTTCGAGCACCGTGTGGTGGAAGCGGAAGAGCTTGGCCGGCCGGCCGCCGGTTTCGCTTTCCGTGCCGCCGGTTTCCTCGACCAGTTCCTGCTGTTCGATCAGGCGGCGGAAATTCTGCTTGTGTAGCGTCAGACCCGCCAAGGCCTCGATGGTGCGCTGCAGCCGCAAGAGGGTAAAGCTGTCCGGCATCAGTTCGAAGACAACGGGGCGGTATTTGATCTTGGCGCGCAGCCTGGCGATCCCGGTCGCTAGAATGCGGCGGTGATCGGCAAACATCGCCCGGCCGAGATTGGCTTCGCCAGCACATCCGGCTTCGGAAACGAGCCCGGCTTCATAGAGCAATTCGTAGCGCTGCAAGGCGAGATCCTCATTCCAGCCGCCGCCGTCGAGGCCGAAGGTGAAATCGGCCCGGCGATGGCGATGGTCGCGCCGGGCCGGATCGGCATCGGCCCAGATCTTTAGACGCGCCATGATCTCGTCAAGCACGACTGGGCGGCCCTGCCGATGGTCTTCCCAGGGGAAGTATTCGTACCAGCCATGCCATCCCGGCCGGCCGGCACCCGACTGTTCGTTGACGAGGCCGAGATAGCTGATCGAGATCGTCCGCCCGCCCGGGATGTCGTTGTTGCGGTCGCGGTCGGCGAAGGTATAGAGCTGTTCGAGATAGCCGACGGGATGCTCGGTCTGCTCCTGCACCCATTCGCGCAGGCCCGATTGCAAGGTGCGATGGCCCATTTCGAAAGGGCCTGATGGCAGCGCATTGCCGGAGCGGATGGTCATCACGCGCGGCTCGTCCCCCGTCACCGCGACGAGCACCGCAATCAATTCCGCATGCGCAAAGCCGATCGTCACAGGGGACCGAATACTCCGTTCCGAATGGGTCATTCCTGACACAGGCCGGGACGGAAGCCAATGGAGCGGAAGCGAAGGCAACGATCAGATCGGCATTGCCCTCAGCTATTTCCCGTCTCGCCGGCCAGCCCATCCAGGAAAATCTTCAGTTCCGCTTCGTCGATGCCGACGAGATGGCGTTTCTCCGGATAGGTGCCGGTTCGGACATCCTCGGCGAATTCGGTGAAGGCGGCGATGCGTTCGCGCTGCAGCCGGTCATGTTCGGCGGCGAAGTCGCGATAGATCTTGGCATGGCGGGGATAGTGGTTGCGATTGGCGCCGAGCACGTCGTCGGCGAAGAGATATTGGGCGTCGCAGCCGCTGCCGGCGCCCATGGAGATCATCAACATCGAGGTGTTGCCGCTGATGGCGGCAGCGACGTCTCCCGGCACAACTTCGATTTCGGCGGCGAAGGCGCCGGCCTCTTCCAGCGCCTTGGTCTGCCGCCAGATCTCGGCCGCACTCGCCGCCGTCTTGCCGACGGCGCGAAAACCGCCGGTCCAGGTCGCCTTCGACGGGATCAGCCCGAGATGGCCGCAGACCGGGATGCCCTCATCGCGCATGCGCCGGATCGTCTGCAGACTTGCAGCGCAATAGACCGCATCGCCGCCGGCCCTCAGCGCGGCGAAGGCCGCACGCAGATAATCTTCAGCCGAGACAAGATCGCCATATTCGAGCCCCGGAATGGCAAAGGGGGTGGGAGCGATTTCGCGAAAGACCGGGCCGAGCAGCGAGGGCGGCACGGAGACGATGTCGATCCCCGCCTTTTCGGCAGCTTCCGCCTCTTCCAGCGAGGTGACGCGCAGCATGGTGAGCTGGCGCTTGCCCTTTTCGGCAAGCAGATCGGCGACCGTCGCGCGCTTATGTTTCTTCATCGTCAATTCCTTTGAAAATATCGGGAGGCTCATGCGGCCAAGAGGGATTTCAGTTTGATGTCGCTGGCTGCAAGTGCCGCCGGGTCCGGATGAGCGCGCGCCGCGATCAGCATTTCGGCGAGGCGGATGTCCCGCGCCACCGCATTGCCGGGCCCGATGCCGCTTGCGGCGATCAATCGTCCGTCGGCGTCGAGATGGAAGAGAATGAAGGCGCCTGCCCCGAGCTCGCGGCGCTGATGCGTGGCAGCCCCTTCGGCAAGGCCTGATATCTGCAGCGTCATGTCATATTGGTCCGACCAGAACCACGGCACCGATGAAACGGCATCATTGAGCCCGAGCATGTTGGCCGCTGCCAATGTGCCCTGCTCCTGGGCATTGCGCCAGGATTCAAGCCGCACCCGCCGGCCGCCATAGATCGACAGCGGAAAGGAGCAGCAGTCACCGGCCGCAAAGACGTCAGGGGCCGATGTCTGGAGGTAGGTGTCGACGGCAATGCCGTTTTCGATCGTGAGCCCTGCCTTTTCGGCGATCTCCACATTCGGCCGCGCGCCGATGCCGACAAGGGCGAGGTCGGCTTCGATCACGTCGCCGCTCGACAATCTGATCACGGCTTTTCCGCCTTCGTCGGTCAGCGCCGCGATCGAGACGCCGCAGCGGATATCGACGCCCTCGGCGCGGTGGCGCTCGGTGATGAGATGGGCGATCTCCTCCGGCACGCCGCGCTTCAGCACACGTTCCAGCCCCTCGATGACGGTGACGTCGGCACCGAGCAGCCGCGCCGTCGCCGCAAGTTCCAGCCCGATGAATCCGCCGCCGATGATGGCGATATGCCGTCCAGGCTTCATGACATCACGCAGCGCCGCCGCATCATGATGGGTTCGCAGCGAGCGAAAATGCGGGCTACCCTCCGGCGCGCCGGGGAACGAACGCGCGGCTGCGCCGGTCGCCAGCAGAAGCTTGTCGTAGGAGAGCGTCATCCCGTCCGAAAGCGTCACGCTCTTGGATGCCGTGTCGAGATCCCTCGCCTCCAGGCCGGTTAGCAGCCCGATGCCGTTCTCCGCGTATTTTTCCACCGCGGCGATGAATTTCGGATCGGTGGCATCGGCAGAACCCGCCTTCGAAAGCGGCGGCCGTTCATAGGGATGGAGGGGTTCGGCGCCGACCAGCGTTATCTCGCCGTCAAAATCTTTTTCCCGCAAGGCAAAGGCAGCGCGCGCACCGCATTCGCCGGCTCCCAGGATGACGAAATGAGCCACGCCGGCCTCCCTCAGAGCGAGATGAAGACGGCACCGTCTTCGATCTTGACCGGATAGGTCTTGAGATTGACGCAGACCGGTGCGCCCTTGGCTTCGCCCGTCTTGTAGTTGAAGCGGCCATTATGTTTCGGGCATTCGATGATCTCGTCCATCACCAAGCCGTCGGCGAGGTGAATATGTTCATGCGTGCAAAGCCCGTCGGTCGCGAAGAATTCGTCGTCCGGGCTGCGATAGACCGCAAAGGTGCGCCCGCCATGATCGAATCGGATGACATCCTCTTCGTCGATCTCGTCCTTGCCGCAGACCTCGATCCAATTTCCGCTCATTATGTCCTCCCTTAATCGTGACTATTGCGCGGCCGGGGCCAGCTCGTTGTGGAATTCCTCGCGATAGGGCCGTGCGGTCGTCGGCAGTTCGCGCTTCAGGAAATAATCCTCATTGCGCAGCTGGCGCAGGAAGGCCGGGATCATCTCGCGGTAGCCAGACCAGATCGACGGGTTCGGCGCCGGCAGGTCATGCTTGATCATCGCGTGCAGTTGGGGCAGCGCGTGATAGGGCACCATCGGAAACATGTGATGTTCGACATGGTAGTTCATGTTCCAGTAGATGAAGCGGCTTATCGGGTTCATATAGACCGTGCGGCTGTTCAGCCGATGGTCGATGACGTTGTCCGCAAGGCCGCCATGCTGCAGCAGGCCGGTCAGCACATGGTGCCAGGCGCCGTAAAGGCGCGGCAGGCCGATCAGCATCAACGGCAGGATCGAACCCATGGCGATCGCAGCTGCGATCGTGGCGAGATAGATCGCCAGCCAGATGCGGGCGATGCGGATCGCCTTCGGCTGCTCCATCTCGGGAATGAAGGTCTTTTCCGCGGCGCTGACGACGCCGCAGGCATTGCGCAGCATGTCGACCAGCGCATGCCAGACGTCGAGAATGCCGAAGAAATTGAGGGTGACCCGGAAGAGATCGGGCGGCCGCATGACGGCGATTTCGGGATCGCGGCCGACGATGACCGTATCGGTGTGATGGCGCGTGTGGCTCCAGCGCCAGGTCACCGGATTGCGCATGATCATGAAGCAGGCGATCTGGTAGACGGCATCGTTCATCCAGCGCGTCTTGAAGGCGGTGCCGTGACCGCATTCGTGCCAGCGGCTGTCGGCAGCCGAGCCGTAGAGCACGCCATAGGCGAGGAAGAAGGGCAGCGCGACCCATGACCCCCAGAAATAGACGCCGAGCCCGGCAAGAACCGCCATGCTGCCGAGCCAGATGACCGTGTCACGGATCGCCGGCGCATCGGAGCGCTGCATCAGCGCCTTCATCTCCTTGCGCGCAACGTCGGTGTGATACCATTCGGCCGCTGCCAGCCCTGTCTCGACGGCGGTGCGGCCGCTTTCGCCGAGCAGGTCGTAGTCACGTTTCCTTGTCTGGGTCGCCATCATCCGCCTCCCGTTATGCTGTTGCCGGCGAGGATAGGTTGACTTTGGGAGGCACTCAATGCAGGTTTGATGCAATCTATCAAAAGCCATCAAGAGTGGCTTGCATAAATGATTGAATCCATCAGGACCGCCGATGCGCCGCCCGACAATATCCGATCTTGCCCGCGCCTCCGGCGTCAGCGTCGCCACCGTCGACCGGGTTCTCAACGCCCGTCACCGCGTGCGGGAGGAAACGGCGCGGCGGGTCTATGACGCGGCGCAGTCGATCGGCTATCACGCCGTCGGCCTGATCCGGCAGCGCGTCTTCGAAGATCTGCCGCAATACAAGCTCGCTTTCCTGCTGCAGAAACCAACGCAGTCCTTCTACCAGAGCTTCGTGCGCGAGATCGAAACCGCAGCGCGTATGGTGACCAGCGCCCGCATCCAAACGCAGATCGACTTTCCCTCGGCTGCGACACCGGCGGCGATCGTCGAGAAGCTGAAGGCACTCGGCGCCCGCAACCAGGCCGTTGCGCTCGTCGCGCCCGACTACCCGGCGGTGACGACCGCCATCGAGGAGTTGAAGGACAAAGGAGTCCCGGTCTTCTCGCTGCTCTCCGACTTCGCCTCAGGCGTACGCAATGCCTATGTCGGGGTCAACAACCGCAAGGTCGGCCGCACCGCTGCCTGGGTGATTGCCAAAACAGCCGGAGCGCCCGGCAAGGTCGCTTGTTTCGTCGGCAGCCACCGCTTTCACGGCCATGAGCTGCGGGAAATCGGTTTTCGCTCCTATTTTCGTGAAAACGCACCGGAATTCGACGTCATCGATACGCTGATCAACCTCGACACGCCCGAGATCACGCATGAGGCGACGCTGACGCTGCTGCAGAAACATCCCAATCTCGTCGGCCTTTATGTCTGTGGCGGCGGCATGGAGGGCGCGATCTCGGCGATCCGTGAAGAAAGTCTCGGCGGCAAGATCGTCCTCGTCGTCAATGAGCTGACGCCAGACAGCAAAGCGGGGCTTGCCGACGATATCGTCGCCATGGCGATCGGCACGCCCCTGCCCGCGCTTTGCAAAGAGCTGATGGTGCTGATGACGAGCGCGATCGAAAACAGCGAAACGGCTGTTCCCGGACAGTTCTTCCTGCCCTTCGATATTCATATCTCAGAGAACATTTGAGAAATGATGGAATTCTATCATCTCGGCTGAAATTCTTTCAGAAATGAAAGCCGACGGCGGCGAAGACCGATGGATTGCCACGCGAATTCCGATAGAGATTCGCCGACCCAATCACAGGACTGCTCCGCTCATGCTGCGGAGACGAGGAGGATATATCCGTCATGACTTCGATCCGCTTTGCGCTCAACCATATGGCCGCGCCGTCGCTTGCGATCGACGAATTTTTCGCGCTGGCCAAATCGCTCGGCATCGACTCGGTCGAAATCCGCAACGACCTTTCCGGCAATGCCATTCTCGACGGCACCAGGCCCGAAGCGATCAGGCAAGCGGCCGCCCGCCATGGGCTGACGATCATCTCGATCAACGCCCTGCAGCGTTTCAACGAGTGGAATGCAACCCGCGCTGGGGAAGCGCAGGAACTGATCGATTATGCCAGCGCCTGCGGCGCCAAGGCGCTCGTGCTGGTTCCGAAGAACGACGGCACCGGCCGTGCACACGGTGAACGGCAGGCCAATCTGCGCCAGTCTCTGACGGCGCTGAAGCCGATGCTTGATAAGGCCGGCATTATCGGTCTCGTTGAGCCGCTCGGCTTTGAGATCTGCTCGCTGCGCTCGAAGAGCGAGGCGGCAGAGGCGATCAAGGAGCTCGGCGCGCAATCGACCTTCAAGCTCGTCCACGACACCTTCCACCATCACCTTGCCGGCGAAGCAGCGACCTTCCCGGAGCTTTCCGGCCTCGTGCACATCTCCGGCGTTAGTGACCCTGCCGTTTCCGTTGCCGATATGCGCGATTCCCATCGCGTGCTCGTCGACGGCGACGACCGGCTCGACAATGCCGGGCAGATCAAGGCGCTGCTGCAGGCGGGTTATGAGGGTCCGTTCTCCTTCGAGCCCTTCGCAGCCGAAGTGCATGCGGTCAAGGACCCGGCCGGCGCGCTTCGCGCCAGCATGGATTATCTGACCGCGCGGGTTTGGGACCGGAGCAAAGCGTCCTGATCCCGCCAACGGCGTCAGGACTATGCAGCCGCTATTCCCGGCCTCTGAACCGGCGCTGATAGGCCGGATCATAGAGCGAACTCTCGCGAAAATCCTCCGCGGCGAGCGAAGGGCCGACGAAGATGATCGCCGTGCGCTCGATCGGTTCGGCCGCAACCTTTGCCTCGATATCGGAAAGCCTGCCGCGCAGGATGCGCTCGTCCGGCCAAGAGGCCTTGACGACGATCGCCACCGGGCAGTCGACACCGTAAAGCGGCGTCAATTCCTCCACCACCTGCTTCAGCGCATGGATTGCCAGATGGATCGCCAGCGTCGCTCCGGTTGCGCCGAATTTCGCCAGTGTTTCGTCGTTCGGCATCGGCGAGGCGCGACCGGAAACGCGGGTGAGCACCAGGCTTTGAGCCACTGATGGGATTGTCAGCTCGCGCCCGAGCGCCGAGGCGGCCGCCGCAAAGGCCGGAACACCAGGCGTCATCGTATAGGCGATGCCGTGTTTTTGCAGCCGGCGTACCTGCTCGGCCACCGCACTCCAGACCGAGAGATCGCCGGAATGCAGCCGGGCGACGTCCTGTCCGGCCGCAGCGGCGCGCAGATATTCCGCCTCGATCTCGTCGAGTGACATCGGCGCGGTATCGACGATACGCGCATCCGGCGGGCAATATTGCAGCAGTTCCGGCGAGACGATCGAACCGGCATAGAGACAGACCGGGCATCGAGCGATGAGGTCGCGGCCACGCACCGTGATCAGATCCGCAGCACCCGGCCCCGCGCCGATGAAATGCACCGTCATCCCGTTATCCTTTCGTCCAGCGCCACTGCGTCACCGGCATCGCCGGCCGCCAGCCGCTCATGCTGCCGATGGCCTCGGCGCGCGATATTTCGATCCGTGTGAGCGAGCCGCCGCGGTTGGCATATTCGGTAAGCAGCACGGCTTCCATCTCCAGCGTCACCGCATTGGCAACGAGCCGGCCTCCCGGCTTCAGCACGGCAATCGCGGCATCGACAACACCCGGCTCGCTGCCGCCGCCGCCGAGGAAGATTACATCCGGTTCCGGCAGGCCCGTCAGTACATCGGGCGCCGTGCCTTCGACGACGGCGAGATGCGGTACGCCGAAGGTGGAGGCGTTGCGGGCAATCCGTGCGGCCCGCTCCGGCGATTGTTCGATGGCGATTGCCTTCAGCGACGGATCGGCCAGCATCCACTCGATGCCGATCGATCCCGAGCCGGCGCCGATATCCCAGAGCAGTTCGCCGTGACGCGGCGCCAGCGCCGACAGCGTCACCGCCCGGATTTCGCGTTTGGTGATCTGCCCGTCATGCTCGAACAGCGCGTCCTCGATTCCTGCGGCACAAGGCAGAATGCGCGCCCCCTCTCCTGCCGCGATTTCGAGTGCGCAGACGTTCAGCGGGTCGACGTCGGTGAGATCGAAATCGGCTGCCATGGTGCTTCTCTGCCGTTCCCGATCACCGCCAAGCGCCTCGAGTACGGTAAGCTGCGACTGACCGAAACCCACGGCGGCAAGCAGGGCAGCCAGATCGCCCGGCCCGTCCTCGTCCGAGGTCAGCGCGATGATGCGCCGCCCGGGGTGCAGATGCGACCGGATCAGGTTGATCGGCCTACCATGCAGCGAAATCGTCACGACGTCCTGCAGCGGCCAGCCGAGACGCGACGCGGCTAGGCTGAAGGCCGACGGCGCCGGGATGGTGCGCATCTCTTCCGTCGCGACATGGCGGGAGAGCGTTGCGCCGACGCCGTAGAGAAACGGGTCGCCGGAGGCAAGCACGACGACCGGCGTTCCACGCCTTTGAAGGACGGCATCGATTGAGCGCTCGAACGGGCTCTGCCAGGAAAACTTTTCGCCCGATATCAGCGATGCAGCAAGCGCAAGGTGGCGCGCGCCACCGAAGACGGCAGGGGCGGTCGCGATCAGGCTTCTCGCCTCTTCACCGAGCCCTGCTAGACCATCTTCGCCGATGCCGATAATAGTCAGCCAACGCGGGCCGCAACGAGGAGAGACATCAGACATGGGAAGACCTCGCATTCTGATCCTCGGCGGCACCAGCGAGGCGCGTCTGCTCGCCGGAAGCCTGGCGGCACGGGGAAATTGCGATGTTCTTCTGTCGCTGGCCGGCCGCACCGAAAAACCGGCCGCGCAGCCGGTTCCGGTTCGCATCGGCGGTTTCGGCGGTGCTGCGGCGCTCGCCGATTTTCTGAAGGCCGGCGGATATGATCTGCTGATCGACGCCACGCATCCTTTCGCCGAGCGCATTTCCGCCAATGCCGCCTTTGCCGCCGAGACCAGCGGCATAACCACAATCGCTCTGCGCCGTCCCGAATGGCAACGCCAGCCGGGCGATCGCTGGCGCGAGGTGCAGAGCATCCCGGCTGCCATCGAAGCGCTCGGCCCCTCCCCCCGCCATGTCTTTCTGGCGACCGGCCGGCAGGGTGCGCATCACGCGGAGGCGGCGGCGCAGCATTTCTATCTCATCCGCAGCGTTGATCCTGTCGAACGGCCGCTTGCGCTCGCGAATGTCGACTATCTCCTCGATCGCGGCCCGTTCACGCTGGAAGGCGAAAGCGCTTTGCTGAAGCAGCACCACATCGACGCCATCATTGCCAAGAACAGCGGCGGGGCCGCGACCTATGCGAAGATTGAGGCAGCCCGCCTGCTCGGCATCGAGGTAATGATGGTGGCACGCGCCTCGGCGTCCACAGTCAAGACGGTCGACACTGTCGAGGCGGCGCTGGCGACGATCGATCACCTCGTTCCCCCCGCCATAAAACGCGGCGTATAGACAAGGTCCAGCCTGCCGGGCCGCGTGACGATCCGCGTCTCGGCAGAGCCGATGATGATGCAGGTCGCCATATCGGCCATCGACGCATCGGCCTGCGACAGCTGCTGTACGGCAATGTGCTCGTCCGGCCGCCCGGCCGCGCGCCCGAAAATAACCGGCGTCGTTGCGGGCAGATAGTCGCGCAGCAGCTTGAAGGCTTCGCCGAGCTGCCAAGGCCGCGCCCGGCTGATCGGATTATAGAGGGCGATGACGAAACCGGCCTTGGCTGCCAATTCAAGGCGGTTTTCTATTATATTCCAAGGCTTTAGATTGTCAGACAGCGATATGGCGCAGAAGTCGTGGCCAAGCGGCGCCCCGGCTCTTGCCGCCACGGCCAGCATCGCCGTGATGCCGGGTAGGATGGTGAGATCGACCGCCCGCCATGCTCCCGGGCCGTTCTCGATCGCCTCGCAGACGGCAGCAGCCATGGCAAAGACGCCGGGGTCGCCGCCGGAGACGACGCAAACCATGGCGCCGTCTGCCGCCATCGAAAGTGCGGCCCCTGCCCTGCCCAGCTCCTCGCGATTGTCCGAGGCATGCCGCAGCTGATCGTCGCGGAGCTGCAGCCTGTCGAGATAGGGTCCGTAACCGAAGAAATCCGTCGCCGCTTCGACAGCGGCCAGCGCTTCCGGCGTCATCTGCTCGGGATTACCGGGGCCGGTGCCGATCACGAAAAGCCTGCCGCTCATCGGCTCTTCTCCCAGCCCGGCACCAGCACCAGCGAAAAATACGGCGCGTCGCCGTCGGTCCGGTCGGCAAGCTTTTCCATCGCCGCATTCGCCATGGTGCCGCGCTCGACATAGACGGCTTCGGCAAGCCGGCCGGCCGCCGCCAAGGCCCGGCGGATCTTCGGCAGATTGCGGCCGACCTTCATGATGACGGCGGCTTGCGTATCGGCGAGACGGCGCGTCAGCTCGGTCTCCGCCATCGTACCGGGCAGTACGGAAAGCACATCGTCACCTTGGACGATGGGCATGCCCGCCAGGGACCAGCAACCCGACATGGCGCTGATGCCGGGGATGACCTCGGTCGGGTAGCGCTGGGAAAGCCGGATATGCAGATGCATATAGGAGCCGTAAAACAGCGGATCGCCCTCGCTGAGCACGGCGACGGTCAGCCCGGCATCGAGATGGCCGGCGACGGCTTCGGCGGACCGGTCGTAGAATTCGGTGATCAGGCTCTGGTAGCGTTCGTCGTTCTTGTCGATCTCGGTGGTGACGGGATAGTAAAGCGGTAGCAGCGTCACGCCGGATTTCAGCAGTGGTTCGACGATCGCCTTGCCGTTGCCCCCCCTGCCCTGCTTGGCGAAATAGGCAATCACGTCAGCGCTTTCGATGGCGCGTACGGCCTTGAGGGTCAGAAGCTCGGGGTCGCCGGGACCCGTGCCGACGCCGATAAGACGGCCGCTTGTGGTCATAGGCCCGGCCTCGCCAATGCATTGATGGCGGCTGCCGTCATGGCGCTGCCACCGAGCCGGCCGCGCACGATGGCAAAGGGTACGCCGTAGGAATTCTCCGCCAGCGCATCCTTCGATTCCGCCGCGCCGACAAAGCCGACAGGCATGCCGAGAATTGCTGCGGGTTTCGGAGCGCCGTCGCGCAGGAGTTCGAGCAGATGAAACAGCGCGGTCGGGGCATTGCCGATCGCCACGACGCTTCCGCCGAGCCGATCGAGCCAGAGATGCATGGCGGCGGCCGATCGCGTATTGCCGGTCTCGCGCGCAAGTTCCGGGGTGGCGGGATCGCGCAGCGTGCAGATCACCTCGTTCAGCGCCGGCAACCGCGCCCGGGTCACGCCCTGGGATACCATTTCCGCGTCGCAGAAGATTGGCGCCCCGCCCTTCAGCGCGTCGCGCGCGGCACTGACGAGATCGGCGGAGAACAGGAAATGTTCGGCCGCCTCGACCAGCCCGCAGGCATGGATCATGCGCACGGCAATTTCGGCCTGATCTTCGGTGAAGCGCGAAAGATCGGCTTCGGCGCGGATGATCGCAAAGGAACGCTCGTAGATCGCGTCGCCGCTGCGGATATAATCGTAGTCTAGCATTCCTATTCCTGTCGCAGCGCCTTCGAAACACCGGTTGCGCCAAGCCGTGTAAGGCAGGCAGCAGCCGATTCGCCAGCGCCTCTGTTGTCTTCGATGGACCGGGCGAGCCTCTCTATAGCGAAATCGATCCGACCGCCAGCGATCCGTTCGTCCGGCCGATCCGCCGCCAACCCGTTGAGGATCAGGTCGTAACCTGCCGCCGAACCCGTCAGGGTCAGCGCCGGCCGCGCATGAGCGCAACCCTTGGCACAGCCGGACAGATGCAGCATCAGCGAACCGTCGAAAAGGCCCGGTGCTGCGGCAAGGATGCGGCGCGCCAGACTTCTGGTCTCGTAGAAGGCGGAGCCGCAGGCGCCGGCCCCGGCGCAGGCGGCGATGTGCTCGCTGTTGTCGCCGGGCTGCGCGCTGAAACCACGGCCGGCTGCGGCGATCTGCATAGCCGGCACTGTATCTGCCGGCAGGCCGATGAAAAAGAAACCGCGACCGGGCGTCAGCCGGATGGCCGTTGCACCATGGGCGTCGGCGAGATCGAGCAGAGCGATCAGATCCGACGCTCGCATCTGTCCGAATTCCGGCCGGACGCCGAGCACGATTTTGCCGTCCGCAAGCCGATGCGGGCCCGGAAACGGTATGCTTGCCGCCCGCGACGGAATGAAGCGGATGTTATCCATAGCCGGAAAACGCGCCCGCAGAAGCGCCGGGTCGATATCCCTTGCCCGCCTGCCCTGCCCGAGGGCTGCCAGCACGCTCAGAACCTCGCCGACGGCTGATACCGCCGTCTCGGCTGGACCGATTGCCACCGGCATTGCTGTCTCACCATCGCCATTGATCGCGACAAGCCAATCTGCGTCGGATTGCGCGACGATGCGGATATCGGCGGAAAGTGCCGACAGCCCGAAGGCTCCGCCGCCGTCGACGACGATCGACAGCTTCGGCGCGAGCCGCGGCGAGGTGATGAGATCGTGGAGCGTGCTGCGCAAGGCCATTTCCATTGCTGCCGGGTCGTTTTTCTCTTCCGGGTCGATACCATGCAGCGGCGAGATCTCGATCGCCGGCCCGTCCGGCACGGTGATCCCGGCGGCATCGATATCGGCAGCAAGCTGTCCGACGGTCTCGGCCAGCAGTCCGCGGATCTGCAGATTGCCGCGCGCGGTGATCTCGAGGATGCCGTTTCCATGTGCCGCGGCCGAGCGAGCAAGTCCGGCGAATTGCGCCAACGTCAGCGCGCCGCCGGCCGGCCGCAGCCGCACCAGCAGGCCGTCGCCGGTCGGCATAGGCGCTGCCAGGGCGGGGCAGGCGCCGCGCCTGCGCATCGCCACCGCCGGGCGGCCGTGCAGATCCGCTTTACCTGTTCTGTCGATCGCCGTTTCGGCCTCAATGCTCATTCCTGATCCTCTGACCATTTCTTACATGATCGCAGCCGGCCCGGCAAAACATGTGGAAAAGGTCCGGCCAGCTATTCCTCGAAATCCCGTCCTTTGCGCAGCAGATAGATATCCATGATCCAGCCGTGCCTTTGCCTGGCCTCGGCGCGGAGCGCCAGAATCTCCGTGGCGATATCCCCAAGCCGTCCCGATCTGACGATCTCGTCCTTGGTGCCGAGATAGGCGCCCCAGAAGATTTCGGCGTCGGCTTCGTCGATCTTTGCAAAAGCCTGTTCGCCGTCGAGCATGACGATCGTGCTGTCGGTCAAAAGCCCGTCATGCGCCAGCCTGCGCCCAGTGGTGATCTCGATCGGCTTGCCGACAAGGTTGACCGGAATTTTGTGGCTGGCCGCCAAGGCCTGAATGCTGGTGATGCCGGGAATAACGCCGTAATCGAAATCCAGACCGGTTTCCTGCCGCACGCGTTCGATGATGCGGATCGTGCTGTCGTAGAGGCTGGGATCACCCCAGACGAGAAAAGCGCCGCCGCCGTCTTCCGGCAGGCCGGAGATCAGCTCCCTATAGATGCGGGCGATCTCACCGTGCCAGGCATCGACGCTTTGCGGATAGGTTCTGTCTGCCGTCTGCCTCTGCGGCACCGCGAATTCGCAAATCCTGGTGTCTGGCCGCGTGATATATCGTTCGCAGATCTCGCGGCGGATCTCGGCAAGCTCTTCCTTGCCAGTCCCTTTGACCGGCAAGAAGACCACATCGGCGGCGTTCATCGCGTTGATCGCCTGTATGGTGACGTGCTCCGGATTGCCTGTGCCGATGCCGATGATATGGATGTGCTTCAAGCCGATAGTCCCCATGAGTCCCGGCGGTCTTGCCGAAAAAGCCGGTGCTCCGCAAGGGCGATGGCAGAGAGTTGGCCGCGGCCAACCGGGCCGAAACGGCTTCTCCGCCCCTATTGTTGCCGCAAATTGCGAATCGTGTCACCTTCAATACGCTTTTTGACGCTATGTTGACGAAAAAGCGCATCGAAAAGGA